>NZ_JTLA01000045.1:0-117580 GCF_000799055.1 Ensifer sp. ZNC0028 | reverse complement strand
TCCGCAAGTCCGGACGGAAAACCGCTTCGCACTTTTCCTGGAATTGCTTTAGACCCGCCGAAACGTGAGATAGGCGGAGCTGCGCCCTTCCCTGCGTGCCTTGGCCTCGTAGCGCGTGCTCGGCCACCCCTCATAGGGCGTCAGCCAATCGGAAGCCTTCTCTGCCGTCCACTCGAAGGCCGCGTGATCGCGGCAGTGCAAGAGCGTCCAGTTGACGTAGGTATCGATATCCGAGGCGAAGCAGAACACGCCGCCGGGCTTCAGCACGCGGGCGAAGCGGTCGAGATTGACCTTGGAGACGAAACGGCGTTTCCAGTGTTTGCGCTTCGGCCACGGGTCCGGATAGAGCAGGTCGATCTGGTCGATCGACGCGGCCGGCAGCCAGTCGAGCACCTGGGTGGCATCGTCGTCATAGAGGCGAATATTGCCGACGCCGCGCTCTTCGATATGGCCGACGAGCTTGGCCATGGAATTGACGAAGGGTTCGACGCCGATAAAGCCGGTGGACGGCGCTTCGGCCGCGCGGTGGATCAGGTGCTCGCCGCCGCCGAAACCGATTTCGAGGCGCATGCGGTCCACGCCCTCAGGATAGAGCGTCTTCAGGTCCGCCGGCGCCGGGTTCGAAAGGTCGAGCTTCAGGGTCGGCAACACGGTTTCCAGGTGCCCCGCCTGCCGCTCGCGCAACGGCTTGCCCTTGCGGCGGCCGAAGAAGGCCTCGGTTGCTCTGGCGCGGCGCGGTTCGGTCATGTCGTCTTTCCCTTGGTCATACCGATCCTGGATCAGGCCAACCCAAAATCAAAATGAACGAAGCGGGCGCTCCTTGTCGGAGCACCCGCCCTGATTTTCGCAAACGCCTGATAGCAGGACGTTGCGCTATCTTCAATGCGCGGCGTGACGCCGCGCCGATCGCCTATTTAGGCGGCAGCGCGGCCGTTGACGGCGCCGCCCTCTTCGATCGCAGCCTTCAGCGGCTTTACGAGGTCGAGCTTCTCCCAGGAGAAGGAACCGTCGCGGCCAGCCTTGCGGCCGAAGTGGCCATAGGCAGACGTCTTGGCATAGATCGGCTTGTTGAGGTCGAGATGACGGCGGATGCCGGTCGGCGACAGGTCCATCGTCTTGCGGATCGCATCTTCGACCTGGTCTTCCGAAACCTTGCCGGTGCCATGCAGGTCGACATAGATCGACAGCGGCTGGGCAACGCCGATCGCGTAGGACAGCTGGATCGTGCAGCGGTCGGACAGACCGGCGGCAACGACGTTCTTTGCCAGGTAACGGGCAGCATAGGCGGCCGAACGGTCGACCTTGGTCGTGTCCTTGCCTGAGAAGGCGCCACCGCCGTGCGGTGCGGCACCGCCGTAGGTGTCGACGATGATCTTGCGACCAGTGAGGCCGGCGTCGCCGTCCGGGCCGCCGATGACGAACTTGCCGGTCGGGTTGATGTACCAGGTGCAGTCGTCGGCGATCTTCAGATCGTCGAGGGCTTCGCGGATATAGGGCTCGACGACCGCGCGAACCTTGGCCGAATCCCACGTGTCATCGAGGTGCTGCGTCGACAGAACGATCGAGGTGACTTCCGTCGGCTTGCCGTCGACGTAACGAACCGTGACCTGGCTCTTGGCGTCGGGGCCGAGCTTGGCGACTTCGCCCTCGCCCTTCTTGCGGGCAGCGGCGAGCAGGTTGAGGATGCGGTGCGAATAGTAGATCGGCGCCGGCATCAGCTCGGCGGTTTCGCGGCAGGCGTAGCCGAACATGATGCCCTGGTCGCCAGCACCTTCTTCGCCCTGCTTGTCGGCAGCGCTGTCGACGCCCTGCGCAATGTGGGCGGACTGGAAGTGCAGGAGCACGTCGATCTTCGCCGTCTTCCAGTGGAAGCCGTCCTGCTCATAGCCGATCTCGCGGATCGCCTTGCGGGCCGCGGACTTGAACTTCGAGGGGTTGATGACGTCGTTGCCGTCCTTGTCCTTCTTCAGAAGGCTCGGCGGCAGGCGCACTTCGCCGGCGATCACGACGCGGTTGGTGGTTGCCAGCGTCTCGCAGGCGATACGCACGCCCCAGGGATCGACACCGGTCTTGGCCGCTTCACGGTAGACCAGATCCACGATCTCGTCGGAGATACGGTCACACACCTTGTCCGGATGACCTTCGGCTACGGATTCACTCGTGAACAGGTAGTTTGCACGCATGCGGGAAGTCCCCTCAATGAAGAAAAAGCGCTGGCACGGTGTTAGTGGTTTTGCGACCGAAAAACAAGCACACAACGACATAAATATATCTTTATATCGCCATCGCAGCCAATCACTTTGGTGCGCCGGAGGGAAAGGCGCGCAAGAAAAAAGCGGCACAGAGGCCGCTTTGTTTTCAAGTCCCGACGGGGAACGTTGGAACTATTCGCTTTCTGCTTCCGCAGCGAGTGCCTTGACGAGATCGACAAGCCGGCGGCGAACCTTCGGGTCGGTGATCTTGACGAAAGCGCGGTTGAGCTGCAGCCCCTCGGAGGACGACAGGAAATCGACGACGTAGTTCGAGCTGGAAGCTTCTGCCATGCCCGACTGACCGGCATTGTTTTCGCCCGGGGCATCCTCGAAGAAGAAGGAAACCGGAACGTTCAGGATGCCTGAAATGTTCTGCAGCCGGCTGGCGCCAACGCGGTTCGTGCCCTTCTCGTACTTCTGGATCTGCTGGAAGGTGATCCCCAGACTTTCGCCGAGCTTCTCCTGGCTCATGCCAAGCATCGTACGGCGAAGACGAATCCGACTTCCGACATGAATGTCGATCGGGTTCGGCTTCTTCTTGTTTTCGATCATATCTGCGTTCCCAAACACGCTGTTTCGTTTATCCATCGCCCGGCATGAGACCTACGCTCACCGAAGCGACCGCCAGGGTGATAAGGACAGAGCCAGCACAACAAGGACGATGGTGCGGACCACTATGCAATTTTAGGGGTTTTAGGTCAATTCTTCCTAATATTAAAACTAACACGCGAAAACACTGCAACCAGAAGGAGGAAGATCGCACCCAGCCAGAAAACGCGGCTTCGCATAGCGTCGTCCAACGGGGTAGGCATCCTTCCCGGCAGAAGTGTGTCGACCACTCCCCTATAATTGTAGGATAATCCTACCATTAAAACCCCACGTGCATCAACAATTGCTGATATACCGCTGTTTGCCGCTCGGACAAGGGGGGTGCCAGTTTCTACGGCCCTTAATTGTGCCTGATGGAAATGCTGACGCGGGCCCGGCGTATCTCCGAACCAGGCGTCGTTGGTGATATTGAGAAGCACATCGGCCCGGCGCGCGGCCCCGTCGATCTCATCCGGGAAGATCGCCTCGTAGCAAACGAGCGGATAGAGCGTGCGGCCGCCGGGCAGCGTCAGCAGCGAGCGGTTATTGGCCGCGGTGAAGCCACCGGGCATCGACGCGGCAACCGAACTCAGGCCCCAGGACGACAACAGGTCCTCGAAGGGAAGATATTCGCCGAATGGCACCAGATGCACCTTGTCGGCAGCGCCGATGATCTGGCCCCGACCGTCGATCATATAGATCGAGTTGTAGTAGCGGGGCGGCAGCCCGGCGCCGGCATCCTCCACGCGTACGGCGCCGGCAACCAGGATCTGGTCGTCGTCGAGCACCTCGGCGATGCGGGCCAGTGCGTCCGGATTGTCGGTGAGGATGAAGGGGATCGACGTCTCGGGCCAGACGACGATATCCGGCCGCTTGCCGTCTTTCTCCGAAGCGACCGCGGTCAGGGCCAGATGCTCCTCGAACACGGCGGCACGTTCGCCGTCATCGAGCTTCTTTGCCTGATCGATCACCGGCTGGACGAGGCGTACGGTCAGCGGCGGTTCAGGCGAGGCCGGCGCCGGCTGCGCCAGGCGGTAGAAGCCGAAGCCCACATGGGCGGCAAAAAGCACGACGGCAAGCGAAAGTCCGATCCGGCTCCCCCGGCCGGTCGCGATCAGGGCGGGAGCGGCAAAGACGAAGACGGCGAGCATGTTGACGGTCGCGAGATTGATGACGCTTGCCGACTGCATCATCAGCGGCATCGGCATGGCCGCATAGCCGATGGCATTCCAGGGAAAGCCGGTAAAGAGGAAGCTGCGCAGCCATTCGCAAAGGCCGAAGCCCAGGGCGAGTGCGGCGATGCGCCCGACGCCGTCGGACCAGAACAGGCGGGCAATCAGCGTCGCGAGCGCATAGAAAAGCGCAAGAAAGGCCGGCAGGCCGACGACGGCAAGCGGCAGCGCCCAGGCAAACTCGTCCGCCTCGACGAGCAGCGCGTTGCCGAGCCACCAGAGACCACCGAGGAAATAGCCGAAACCGAACCACCAGCCGACAACCGCCGCGGGGAAGAGCCGCCGGATGACGCCGCCCTCCGGATTTCCGGTCGCACCATCAAGCAGCCAGACGAGGATCGGGAAAGCGACGAAGGCAAAGGCGAAGATGCCGAAGGGCGGCTGCGCCAGAACCGCGACAAGCCCCGCGAAGAAAGCGAGCAAAGCCCGGGGGAACCCGGAAAGAAGCATCACCCTGCCAGCCAGTCTTACCATGCAGCCTCCAGTCGATCCCACCGCCTGCCACGGCGGAAGAACGAAACAACACCCGAATCAATCGGCGCCAGTCTTCCAAAAAACCGGCTTCTTGTCCCCTTTCGGGGCTGGATTAGGGGTCGAGGCCAGGTGTTCCGGCTTGGGCACGGCGCCCACGCCACAGGCTCGGGAGACATTACGGAGGATAGAAGGGGAATACCCGCGCGCCTGAGACGCGCGGGAACCGGACGATCAGTGCTCGCCCGCCGTTGCCTCGGAGGCGGCCGCACCATTGGTGAGATTGACCGGACCAGTTTCCGACGCGATCTCACCCTCCGGCCGCAGGACGCGGCGGCGGGCCGGCGGGCGCTTGCGCATGATGCGAACACGCTTCACGCGGCGCGGGTCGGCGTCGAGGATCTGGAACTCGAAGCCCGGGATCGCCTGGACGACCTCGCCGCGCACGGGAATGCGGCCAAGCGAGGCGAAGATCAGGCCGCCGAGCGTGTCGACGTCTTCGAGCTGTTCGCGCACGTCGAAGTCGGGACCGATCGCCGCGGCGATCTCTTCCAGCTCGACACGGGCGTCGGCGATGAAGACATCGTCCGAGGTGCGCGCGAACATGACTTCGTCGTCGTCGTGCTCGTCCTCGATGTCGCCGACGACCATCTCGACAATGTCTTCGAGCGAGACGAGACCATCGGTTCCGCCATATTCGTCGATGACGAGCGCCATCTGGATACGGGCCGCCTGCATGCGCTGCATCAGGTCGGAGGCCAGCATCGAGGGCGGTACGAAGAGAAGCTGGCGGACGATGCCCGCCTCTTCCAGCGACTTGCCGAGATCGACACGCGAAAGGTCGAAACTTGCCTTGGGCGAGCGCGGCGTCTTTTCGGACGCAGCCGTCGTCGACGCCTGGGCCTTGCCGTTCCGCCGGCGATTGCGGGCCTGTTTGGTGACGTAGGAGAGCAGGTCGCGAATGTGGACCATGCCGCGAGGGTCATCGAGCCCTTCGCTGTAGACCGGCATGCGCGAGCGGCCGGATTCCTCGAAGATCACCATCAGCTCGCCGATGGTGATGCTCTGATCGACCGCCTCGATGTCGGCGCGCGGGACCATGACGTCCTCGACCCGGACCTCGCGGAAGCGCAGGATGTTGTTGAGCATCGCCCGTTCGCCGGGCGAAAAGACCGTGTTGCTGTCGGCATCGGTCTGCAGCGCGTCAGCAAGATCCTCGCGCAGGCTCGATGGACTTGCGCCGCGCAAAAGGCGCGCGGCCCGGCTCCAGAAGGTGGAAGTGGATTTCGTGCCCTCGTGTCGAGTGGCGGTGCTACTACTGCCCGCCTCCGCCTCTCCGGAGGCATCTGCCTCCTCGGTCGCCAGCGCGACGGGCTGTGTTTTATAATCGCTCATCGGTCCAAACTGTTAATCCGGGGTACGATCCCCGTAGGGGTCAGATAAGCCAAGACGCGCCAAAATGCGAGTCTCCAGGCTTTCCATTCTTTCGGCTTCGTCATCTTCCATATGATCATAGCCGAAAAGATGCAGGAATCCATGCACGAGAAGATGCGTCAGGTGCTGATCGAAGGACTTGTCGAGCTCCACCGCCTCGCGCTCGAGCGTCTCGCGGGCAACGATGATGTCGCCGAGCATCGGCCCGGGCATCTTTCCGGGCGTCACGGGAAAGGCGGGAAAGGACAAAACGTTGGTCGGTTTGTCCTGGTTGCGCCACTCGGCGTTGATCGCCCGCATGGAGGCGTCGTCGGTGAAGACGAGCGAGAGCTCCGGCGGCACCTTCGGCAGCGGCTGCTTTTCTTCGCTTGCAAGAAAGGCTGCCGCCGCTTCGAGCACGGGCGACGAGAAAGCGAGCAACGCCTCTTCGTCCGGCCAGTTGCCCTCTTCCACGCTGATCTGGATATCCAATGCCGTCATGATCGCAGCGACCGCCTGTCAGCGGTCGCCCTGCTCGCTTTCGTCGTGCACGGCCGTGTGGGACTCGTAGGCCCTGACGATGCGCGCCACCATCGGATGACGGACGACATCAGCATCCTTGAAGCGGACGACCGAGACGCCCTCGACGCCCTTCAAGATCTGCAGCGCCTCGACCAGGCCCGACTTGACGCCACGCGGCAAGTCCACCTGGCTCGGATCGCCGGTGACGATCATCCGACCGTTTTCACCCAGGCGGGTCAGGAACATCTTCATCTGCATCGATGTGGTGTTCTGCGCCTCGTCGAGGATGACGGCGGCATTGCCAAGCGTGCGGCCGCGCATGAAGGCGAGCGGCGCGATCTCGATGACGCCGGCGGTAATCGCGCGTTCGACCTTGTCGCCCGGCATCATGTCATAGAGCGCGTCGTAGAGAGGCCGAAGGTAAGGATCGACCTTTTCCTTCATGTCGCCCGGCAGGAAGCCCAGGCGCTCGCCCGCCTCGACGGCAGGACGCGACAGCACGATGCGATCGACGGCGCCGCGCTCAAGCAGCTGTGCGGCGTGGGCAACGGCAAGATAGGTCTTGCCGGTACCGGCGGGGCCCACGCCGAAGACCAACTCCGAGCGCTCGAGCGCACGGATATAGGCATCCTGCGTCGGCGTGCGCGCGGCGATCGTCTTCTTGCGCGTCGAAATCTGCGCCATTGTCAATTTGGCTTTACGCTCCATGGTCGGCAATTGTAGCTGATCGTCGGCGGCAACCGCCATACGGATCGCGCCCTCGACATCAGACGTATCGATCGACGCGCCGCTCTGCAACCGCCCGTAGAGATAATCAAGAGCTCGGCGGGCCTGGTTGGTGGCGACGACGTCACCCGAGATCGCGACGGAATTGCCGCGCGGCCGGGCGTCGATGCGCAGGCGCTCTTCGAGAAGCTTCAAGTTCTGATCGAACTGGCCGAAGAGCTCGCTGGCGAACCGATTGTTCTCGAAGGTCAGCACGAAGTGATTGGCGTCTGTCGCAGTGGTTTTCGACTGGCGCGTGGATGAAGAGATCAATTCGTGTCCGTTCAAGCGGTTCAGGCTCCTTGTTTTCGGTCCTTACCCGATCATCTCCGCAAACAGGCTGTTCGGCCCGGCCTTGATGATTCGCACCTTGATAATGTCACCGATTTGCGATGCTTTTGCATCAACATTCACCGGCTGCAGCCACGGCGAACGCCCGACGAGCTGGCCGGGCATGCGCCCTTCCTTCTCCAGAAGCAGGTCGATTTCGCGGCCGACGCAGGACTCGGCAAAGGCACGCTGCTGGGAAAACAGCAAAGCCTGCAATTTTTCCAAGCGCTTGGCTTTCACGTCCTCGGGAACCTGGTCGCCGAGCTCGGCGCCCGGCGTGCCGGGTCGGGTCGAATATTTGAACGAAAATGCCTGTGCATAACCCACGGCCTCGACGAGGCGCATGGTGTCTTCGAAGTCCTCATCGGTCTCGCCGGGGAAGCCGACGATGAAATCGCCCGAGAGCGCCAGGTCCGGCTGGACGGCGCGGATGCGCGCGATCAGCGCCAGATACTCCGCCGCCGTATGCCTGCGGTTCATCGCCTTCAGGATGCGGTCGGAGCCCGACTGCACCGGCAGGTGCAGGTAGGGCATCAGCTTTTCCATCGAGCGATGCGCCTCGATCAGGCTGTCGTCCATGTCGCGCGGATGGCTGGTGGTGTAACGCAGCCGGGCAAGGCCCTCGATCTCGCCAAGGCGTAAAAGCAGGTCGCCAAGGCCCCATTCGCGGCCATCGGGCCCGACGCCATGCCAGGCGTTGACGTTCTGGCCGAGCAGGGTGATCTCGCGCACGCCGCCCTCGACCAGCTTCTCCGCCTCGGAGACGATCTGGGCGACGGGGCGGGAAACCTCGGAGCCGCGCGTATAGGGCACGACACAGAAGGTGCAGAACTTGTCGCAGCCTTCCTGAACCGTGAGGAAGGCGGTGACGCCGCGCAGGCGGGTCTTTGCCTTGTCGGGTGCCGGCAGGTGCTCGAACTTGTCTTCGACGGCATAGTCCGTCTGAACGACGCGCTCGCCACTGCGGGCGCGCTTCAGCGCCTCGGGCAGGCGGTGATAGGTGGTCGGGCCGATCACGAGATCGACGGCAGGCGCGCGCCGCAGGATCTCGTTGCCTTCGGCCTGCGCGACGCAGCCGGCAACGCCGATCACCATCTCGCGGCCTTCCTTGGCCCTTTCCTTCTTCAGGTCGCGCAGGCGGCCGAGTTCGGAATAGACCTTTTCCGCCGCCTTCTCGCGGATGTGACAGGTGTTGAGCAGCACGAAGTCTGCGTCTTCCAGCACGTCGGTCGAGACATAGCCGTCGCGCGACAGGGCGTCCGTCATGCGGTCGGAATCGTAGACGTTCATTTGGCAGCCGTAGGTCTTGACGAAGACCTTGCGGGCCGGGGCGCGCTCGTCGCCCGTGGCGGGCGTCGTCGACAGAAGGGCAGTTTCCTGGGTCATGCCGGGTTCTTTAGTGCAAAGTGGTCGGAAGTTGAAGTATTTTCGGCGCGGCCGCCCTTGCCCGGGACGTCTCAGGCCCGCCCGCGCAGACGATCCGACAACATGCTGCGGATGCGTTGTTCGACCGTACGGCTCACTTCCTTGCGATTGGTGTGGCGGTCGTAGTCGATCGCCTCACCGAAATCGACATCGACCTCGATCGCGCCCTCGCGCAGGATGCCGAGAAGATGCGGCACCAGTTCGGTATCGCCCGGCCAGGCGGCGATCGGCCGGTTGAAGCGGCCCATCGGCATGCCGTGGATGCCGGTATAGGAGATAGCGACCGGCTGCACATGCACGAGGCCGGTCGGCGAATGCGGCACGGCGGAGGCCGCTGCGCCGAAGAGCGAGGTCTTGATCTCCAGCAGACGGTTGCCGTCCGAGGTCGTTCCCTCGGGAAACAGCACGACGATTTCACCGGCAGCCATGCGCTCGCCGATTTCGCTCACTTGCTTGCCGGTCGAGCGCTTCTGTTCGCGCTCGACGAAGATCGACGCCTGCAGCCGGGCAAGCACGCCGAAGACCGGCCAGCCCTTCACCTCGGACTTGGCGACGAAGACGACGTCGGCAACCGAGGAAAGCACCAGGATGTCTTTCCAGGAGGCGTGGTTGGCGCAGATCAAAAGCGGCCGGCGGCGATCCGCCATTCCGTGGACGCGCACCTTGATGCCGAGAAGGTAACAGGCGAGCCGGTGCCAATATCGCGGCAGACGGCGCCGGGGTTTCAGGTCAAGCCAGAGGCAGACGACCTGGATCGGCATCAGCACGAGCGAAACCAGCGCCAGAAGCGCTGCGAAGATCGCGATCCGTAGCCAATTGATCATCCGGGAAGAATTTTCCTGCGCGAGACCTTGAGAATCGCGATGATCTTCAGCCGAACCGCGGCGCGATCATCGTGACCTGTTCCAATTGGGTAAAGCCGGATGCGGGCGAAAGACCGCTTGGCCTTCCTCATCCTGCTCCTGTCCGTGTCGGAACTAGCGAAGATCGAGCCGCATGACAAGCGCGGCGGTCCGCTGGCCGGCCTTGTCCTGGTAATAGGCACGGCGTTCGCCGACCTTGTTGAAGCCGAGCTTACGGTAAAGCCCGATTGCCGGCTGATTGGTCTCGTCCACTTCGAGAAACAGGGCCTCGGAGCCCTTGACCAGCGCTTCGCGCATCGCCGCCTGCATCAACCGCCAGCCGAGGCCGGAGCGGGCATAACGCGGCTCGACGCCGATCGTCAGGATTTCCGCCTCGCCGGCAACCGCACGCGACAGGACAAACCCACCGAAGGCCGGGCGGAAGCTGCCGTTGGTCTGCCGGGCGACAAAGCCGAACACCGTTTCCTGCACCAGAAGCGCATGGATTTCGCCATCGCTCCACGGGGACGCGAAACGCTGACGATGCAGCGCCGCCGCGGCAATGAGGTCCGCTTCCTCCAGGGGGAAGATATCGAACTCGGTACGGCGGGTGAAGTAATCGGTAAAGCTCATCTCGGTCTATGCTCGGGCAATCGCGAAGCCCGCCTGCGGCTTGGCGTCGGGGCCTCTGAGATATAGCGGACGCGGCTTGGCCGAGGCTGGATCGGCAGCAGCGCCAAGGGCGGCAACCGCGGCAACATCGATGAGTTCTGAAGATTTGGACGGCAGATCGGCAGCAACGAGATGCGCGCCGGAGCCGCCAATGACGCCGTCGAAATTGGCGTAGCGTTCGCGGGCACTTTCGACGGAGAGGGCTTCGGGCTCGCCTGTGGCACTGCCGGTCGCATCGAAAGCCTGGAGATAGACCTCGTCCCGCTTGGCGTCGATGGCGACGAGGACGGGCTTTCCGGCAGCCGTGCGGCGCAGTCCCTCGGCGACGACGGCAAGCGTCGAGACGCCGACGGCGGGTTTGCCGAGCGCCAGAGCCAGGCCACGAGCGGCCGCGACGCCAACGCGGATGCCGGTGAAGGATCCCGGGCCGACGGTGACGGCGATACGGTCGATAGCGTCAAGCGACCGGCCGGACGCAGCCAAGGCCTCGTCGACGAATTCCATCAGCCGCTCGGCATGTCCCTTGCCGAGATCGGCCCCGGAACGCCCGAGCACGGCTTCCGTTTCGCTGTCATAGACGGCAACGGAGCAACCGGAACCGGACGTGTCGAGCGCAAGTACAATCATTTCAACGCAGGATCTTTCAGACGCCACAAGCCGCAAAGCCGATCGGGCTTTGCGGCAAAATCGATACGCGAAACCGGCGCGCCGGACAGGCGCGCGTTATTTTACACGGCCTCGACGGCCTCCACCTCGGGAACGAAGTGGCGCAGCAGGTTCTGCACGCCATGCTTCAGCGTCGCGGTGGACGACGGGCAACCGGAGCAGGCGCCCTTCATGTTGAGGAACACAGTCCCGTCCTTGAAGCCGCGGAAGGTGATGTCGCCGCCATCCTGGGCGACGGCCGGACGTACGCGGGTTTCCAGGAGTTCCTTGATCGTGGCGACGATCGTCTCGTCACCCTCGTCAAAGAACTCGTCTTCCTCGTCGGACTGCTCGGCGCGGCCGCTGCCAGCCATGATCGCCTGGCCCGACATGAAGTGCTCCATGATCGAACCGAGGATCGCCGGCTTCAGGTGCTGCCATTCTTGGCCTTCCTTGGTGACGGTGATGAAATCGTAGCCGAAATAGACGCCAGTGACGCCGGGGATCGAAAACAGCCGTGCCGCGAGCGGCGAGCCGGCGCGTGCTTCTTCCTCGTCGCGGAATTCGGCCGTGCCGTTTTCCAGGACGACCTTGCCCGGCAAAAACTTCAGCGTCGCCGGGTTCGGCGTGGCTTCGGTCTGAATGAACATGTCTGTCTCCGTTTCGCCGGGAGCGGCATCCGCCCAGCTTTTTAGAATAATTCAAAAGAATATAGGAGCATGGCTCTCGGCTCGCAAGAGCACATAGCGACGCAGGTCAGCTAAGCGCGTCGATCTCCTCGTCCGTCAGGGCATCGGGGATGACCGTGACGGGGATCGGAAAGGCCGCGGCCTTGCCGGCAATGGACGACACCAGCGGACCGGGGCCTTCTTTCGCCGAACCGGCTGCGAGAACCAGAATGGCGATATCGCGATCCTCTTCGATCGCCGCGTGGATCTGGTCGGTCGCCGTGCCCTCGCGGATGACGACCTCCGGCTCGATACCGATGCGCTCGCGCACTGACTGGGACACCTTGGCGAGCGTCGCCTCGGCCTCCTCGCGCGCTTCCGCACGCATGATTTCCTCAACCCCCAGCCATTGCTGGAAGTCGCCGTCGGCGATCACATAGAGCAGGACGAGGCCACCATTGGAATTCTTCGCGCGCATGCCCGCATAGTGCACGGCGCGCCCGCATTCCGGGGTATCGTCAATCACCGCCATGAATTTGCGGCGGTGTCCTTCAAGTCGAGAGAGTCGGGTCGAGACCATAGGGTGAACAATACATCCCGCGCGAGCCGCCGCAAGGTCTGATTTTTGCGTTTCGGACGAGGACACGGAAAAGTGCCCGAGGCCTTCCGGTCGAGGCTCACTTCGGCTGGCGAAAGCCGGCCATCAAAATGAAATTGGGTCCGGGAGTTGCCCGGACCCAATCAATTTACTGCAGGAAGCCGATGATTTCGCGCACTTCGCGCATCGTCTTTTCCGCACGCGCCCGCGCCCGCTCGCCGCCATCCCTGAGGATCGCGTCGATATGGGCGGTGTCGCCCATCAGCCGGCGCATCTCAGCCGTGATCGGCGAGAGAACCTCGACCGCAAGGTCGACCAGCGCCGGCTTGAAGACCGAGAACTGCTGTCCACCGAACTCGGCGAGCACCTGCTCCTTGGTCTTGTCCGACAGCGCCGCGTAGATGCCGACGAGGTTTTCGGCTTCCGGACGGCCCTTCAGGCCGTCCACTTCGCTCGGAAGCGCGTCCGGATCGGTCTTGGCCTTGCGGATCTTCTTCGAGATCGTCTCGGCATCGTCCATCAGGTTGACGCGCGAGAGATCGGAGGGGTCCGACTTCGACATCTTCTTGGTGCCGTCACGCAGCGACATGACGCGCGGCGTTGCGCCACCGATCAGCGGCTCCACCGGCGGGAAGTAGGCGTGGATCGGCTCCTCACCGACGACCATATCGACGCCGTAACCGGCGCTGCGGATATGCTCCATAAAGTCGATGTTGAACTTCTGGGCGATGTCGCGCGTCAGCTCCAGGTGCTGCTTCTGGTCGTCACCGACAGGAACATGGGTGGCGCGATAGACGAGGATGTCAGCCGCCATCAGGCTCGGATAGGCGAGCAGACCGAGCGAGGCGTTCTCGCGGTCCTTGCCGGCCTTGTCCTTGAACTGCGTCATGCGGTTCATCCAGCCGATACGGGCGACGCAATTGAAGATCCAGGCGAGTTCCGCATGCTGCGGCACGGCCGACTGGTTGAAAACGATGTGCTTCTTCGGGTCGATGCCCGAAGCGATGAAGGCGGCGGCGATCGAGCGGATCTGCCCCTTCAGGTCCTCATGCACGAGCTGGGCGGTGATCGAGTGCAGGTCGACGACGCAGTAGATGCAATCGTTGTTTTCCTGCAGCGCCACGAACTTGCGGATCGCGCCGAGATAATTGCCGAGATGGAGATTGCCCGTCGGCTGAACGCCGGAAAATACGAGCGGCTTGAATTCGTTCATGTCGTCCTCAATAGGCTGGTGGAGGGCCCCAGGGCCGGCTGGCCCATGTTGCTAACGGCATGGCTTATGCACGCAGGATGCAAGGCAATCAAGGGGCCCGGCGAGGCACCCTCATGCCGCCGGCTGCAGCAGATCCCAATGGTTGCCGAACGGGTCGCTGAAGACAGCCACGGTGCCATAGGGCTCGTGGCGCGGCGCTTCGAGAAAGACGACGCCTGCGGCCAGCATCGCCGCATGGTCGCGGGAAAAATCATCGGTGAACAGGAAGAAGCCGACCCGGCCGCCGGTCTGGTTGCCGATCGCCGCCTGCTGGCGCTCGCCGTCCGCCTTGGCGAGCAGCAAAGCCGTCTCGACAGCACCCTTGGGACGAACGACGACCCAGCGCTTGGCGGCGTCGAGGACGGTGTCTTCGACGAGATCAAAACCGAGCTTGCCGCAATAGAAGGCGATGCCGGCGTCATAATCCGGCACGACCAGGGCAATGCGTGCGAGGGTCTGGCGCATCAGTCGCTCGCCTCAGGTGCTGCGGCGGGCGCTTTCGCCCCGCGCTTGATGTTGCGGCGGATCATCCCGAGGCTCGCGCCACCGAGCCCGAAGGCAAGCGCGAAGTAGATCACCATGGCGACCGCGACGAGACCCGTCAGCGTCGTTGCCCGCGTCAGGAGGGATGCGGAAGAGGACAGTTCGAAAGCGAACCAGCCGACAGCATAATATAGCGCCGCCGTCATGCCCGCCGCAGCGATGACGAGACGCGGGATACGGGTCAGAAGCGGGATGTCCCTGCCCCAATGGCCGCGCCAGACAAGCGTTGCGAACAGAAGCACGGCATTCACCCAGCCGGCAACGATCTCGGCGGTGGCGATGCCACTGGCGCCAAGCCGCGGAAAAAGAGTGAGCGCCAGGGACACGTTCACGACGACGGAAATCGCAGCGAAGATCATCGGCGTGCGCGTATCTTCGCGCGCGAAGAAGCCGGGAATGAAGGCTTTGATCAGCACGAAAGCCGGCAGTCCGAGGCCGTAGATGGCCAGGATATGACCGACGATGACGGTCGAGTCGGCCGAGAACTTGCCGCGCTCGAACAGCAGCCGGACGATCGGCTCGGACATGACGAGAAGAGCGGCAGCGGCCGGCAGCGTCAGGAACAGCGTGAACTCGACCGAGCGGTTCTGCAGGTTCGAGGCCTCGTTGACGTTGCCCGAACGCAGCGCCCGGGCAAGTTCGGGCAGAAGCACGGTTGCGACCGCAATGCCGACGACACCGAGCGGAAGCTGGTAGATGCGGTCGGCATAGACGAGCGATGACACCGCACCTTCCTTGGCCGAGGCGATGTTGGTGTTGATCAGGAGGTTGATCTGGGTGATCCCGCCGGTGATCGCCGCCGGAAGCGCCAGCACCAGCAGGCGCCTGACGTTGGCGGTCATCTTCGGGCGGCGAAGGCCGATCTTGATACCGGCGTCGCGCACGGCGATCCAGACGATCGCAAGCTGCACGAGACCGGCGGCCATGACGCCCCAGGAGAGGCCATAGCCGACCGCGATCGGATCCTGACCTGCATACCAGGCATAGCCGAGCACGCCGATGAGGATGAAATTGAGGAAGACCGGTGCGATGGCCGCTGCGAAGTAGCGGTGCAGCGAATTCAGCATGCCCGCCATCATCGCCGCCAGCGACATGCAGGCGAGATAGGGGAACATGATCGCCGCAAAGACGATGGTGCTGCCGAGCTTTTCCGGGTCGTCGGCAAAGCCGGGTGCGATCAGGTTGCTGACGATGAAGGGCATCGTCAATTCCATCGCGATCGTCAGGAACAGAAGCACGGTGAAGAGGACGCCGAAGACCTCCTCGGAGAAACGCCGGGCGCCGTCCATGCCATTCGCCTCGATCTCCCGGGCAAAGAGCGGCACGAAGGCGGAATTGAAGGCGCCTTCGGCAAAGAGGCGCCGGAAGGTGTTGGGCAGGCGGAAGGCGGTGTTGAAGGCATCGGCAACCGGGCCGGTGCCAAGCGCTGCCGCCATGAAGGTTTCGCGGATGAAGCCGAACAGGCGGCTTCCGAGCGTCGCACCGCCGACGGTTGCAAATTTCTTGACCAGACTCATGTTTCGGCTTTTGTCGTTCTGTGAGCGGAGGAAACGCCCGGGGGCGGCGCAATGATGCCCGAGGGCATGCGGTCGCGCGCTTCGTCCCCCTCCCCGGCCATGACGGCCTTAAGGCGTGCGGCAATGTTCATCTGACGGTTTTCACTCGTCACCTTCTGGCCGACGAGGTCGGTGACGTAGAAGGTGTCGATCACCTTCTCGCCGAAGGTGGTGATGTGCGCCGAGGCGATGTCGAGCGAAAGATCGGACAGTACGGCGGTGATCTCGGACAGGAGGCCCGGACGGTCGAGGCCTTCGACCTCGATCACCGTGAACTTGTTCGACAGCGTGTTGCTGATCGTCACTTCCGGCGTCACGGTAAACGCCTTTGTGCGCTTCTTTACCTTGGTGCGGCTGGCAATCACCTCCGGCAGGCGCTTGCGACCCGAAAGCACGTCCTCGATCAGCTTGCCGATGCTCGCCGCCCGGCGCATCTCGTCCTCATCGACGGCGAACTCACGGTTGACGAGAATGGTGTCGAGCGCGCGTCCGTCCGAGGTCGTGAAGATCTGCGCGTCGACGATGTTGGCGCCGGCGGCCGCACAGGCCCCGGCAATGACAGTCAGAAGCCGCGGATGGTCCGGCGAAAGCACGGTGATTTCGGTGATCGCGTGGAACTGGTGGGTGCGCACCATGGTCGCGAGAGCCTTACCGGCGGCATCCGCCTCGCGGATGAAGCGCGCATGCCGGATCTGGTCTTCCAGCGCCACCGTCAAAAGATACGGCTGGTAGTGCAGGCGCACATAGTCGTCGCGCTCCTTTTCGGACCAGTCCGTCAAGGCCTCGCCCAGCATGATCGCGGCATGGGCCGCACGCTCCTTGCGCGACAGTTCGGAGAAGCCGCCCGACAGCAACAGCTCGGTCTCGTAATAGAGCGTGCGCAGCAGCTGGCCCTTCCAGCCGTTCCAGACACCCGGGCCGACGGCGCGGATATCGCAGACGGTGAGCACCAGCAGCATCTTCAGCCGATCGAGCGACTGCACCCGTTCGGCGAAATCGACGATCGTCTTGCGGTCGTTGAGGTCGCGCGTCTGGGCGACCATCGACATCAGCAGATGCTCTTCGATCAGCCAGGCGACCAGTTCGGTCTGCTTCGGCGACAGCCCGAAGCGCGGGCAGAGCTTGCGCGCCACCTTGGCGCCGGCGGTCGAGTGATCCTCGGGCCGGCCTTTGGCGATGTCGTGCAAAAGCACAGCGACATAGAGCGCCTCGCGGTCCTCGATCCCCGGCATCAGCTTGGCGACGAGAGGATGAGCCTCCTCCTCGATGCCGCCTTCGATGCGCGAGAGCACGTCGACGGTGCGCAGCAGGTGCTCGTCGACCGTATAGTGATGATACATGTTGAACTGCATCATTGAGACGATCTTGCCGAAATCCGGAATGAAGCGACCGAGCACGCCCGCCTCGTTCATGCGGCGCAAGATCAGTTCCGGCTTGCGGCGCGAAGTGAGGATCGACAGGAAGAGACGGTTCGCCTCTTCGTTTTCGCGCAGCGCCGGCTTGATAAGGCTTAGCGACCGCGTCACCTGGCGCAGTGCGGCCGGATGGAATTCCAGCCCGTTGATATCGGCGATGTGGAAGAAGCGCAGCAGATTGACCGGATCGCGCTTGAAGACGTCGGGGCTTGCGAGCGCGATGCGACCGCCGTCGTCGACGAAATCGAGCGTACCGGCGATCTTGCGGCTGCGATGGGTGAAGCGGCCAATGATCCCGGAAATGCCGGGCGCGTCCTTGGCCTGCTGGTCTTCAAGCGCTGCGCAGAAGATGCGGGTGAGATCGCCGACGTCCTTGGCCACCAGGAAGAAGTGCTTCATGAAGCGTTCGACGGCGGACAGGCCAGGATGGTCATGGTAGCCGAGCGCCTCGGCGATCTCGCGCTGGATATCGAAGGAAAGCCGTTCCTCGGATTTGCCGGTGAGGAAATGCATGTGGCAGCGCACCGCCCAGAGGAAGTCCTCGGCCTTCTGGAAGAGCTGGTACTCCTGCCGCGACAAGACGCCGAGCTTGACGAGGTCGGCAGTGTCCTTCAGCCGGTAGAAATACTTGGCGATCCAGAACAGCGTGTGCAGGTCGCGAAGTCCGCCCTTGCCTTCCTTGACGTTCGGCTCGACGAGGTAGCGCGTGTCGCCGGCCTTGCGGTGACGCTCGTCGCGCTCGGCCAGCTTGGCGGCGATGAAGTCCGGGCCGGTGTTGCGCACGATCTCGTGGTCGAAGCGGGTTTCCAGTTCGGCGCAGAGCGTCTGCGAGCCGCAGATGTAGCGCGTCTCGAGGATGGCCGTACGGATCGTCATGTCGGCGCGTGACAACCGGATGCACTCGTCGATGGTGCGGGTGGCGTGGCCGACCTTGAAGCCCAGATCCCAGAGGATATAGAGCATGAACTCGATCGCCGGCTCAGCCCAGACGGCCTTCTTGACCGGCAGCAGGAAGAGAAGATCAATGTCGGAGCCCGGCGCCAGCGTGCCGCGGCCATAGCCGCCGACCGCCGTCACGGCGATCCGCGACGCCGGCGGTGCATTGGCGGCATCGAAGATCTCGTTCAGCACGAAATCATGCAGCACCGTGATCAGCTGATCCTGCAGCCAGGAAATACGCTCAGCGCAGAGAATACCGGCACCGTCGGCATTGAACAGTTCACGGGCCTTTGCCCGGCCAGCGATGTTTGCCTGTTTGAACGCGGCGAGCAGCGCCTGACGCATCGGGTCGCGCTGTTCGGCATGGGCCGAGGCGATGAAGTCGCATTTCGCCCGGAGCGCTGCGACGTCGAGAATTTCGGGAAAGGAAATGTCTTGTCTGCCCATGAAGTGCCGAGGGGCGCCCTGTCCGACTGGTTGCGTGGTCGTTCGCTGTCAAGCGCTCCTGGATGATCCTTGCGACCGAGGCCGAATAAAGACCAAACAGCAATCAAGCGCCGCGCCCGCAAAGGCGCGCGGCGCTGTATAGCCTTTTTACCGACGGCTTGCACAGGAAAAAGGCGCGCGGCGCCTCGACCAAGGGTCGGCGGAATGCGGGCGGAAAACCGCACGCACGTTCCTCACCCCGCCTTGGCGGCGCTCACTTCCTTCTTCAGCGCATAGAGCGCATCGAGCGCCTCGCGCGGCGTCATGTCGTCGGGGTTCAGCGCCTTCAGCGCCTCGTCGACCTTGGAGTTTCCGGCGGGCTTCACCTCTTCGCGGCGGATCGCCACCTGGAACAGCGGCAGATCGTCGATCAGCTGGCTCGCCGGGTTCTTGCGGTCCGCATCCTCGAGCTTGGCGAGCACGTCCTTGGCGCGCGCCACGACCGAGGCCGGCAGACCGGCGAGACGGGCGACCTGAATGCCGTAGGAGCGGTCCGCAGCACCCGGACCGACCTCGTGCAGGAAGATCACGTCGCCGTGCCATTCCTTGACGCGCATCGTCGCATTCGAGAGACGGCCGAGCTTTTCCGAAAGCACGGTCAGCTCATGGAAGTGGGTGGCGAAGAGACCGCGGCAGCGGTTCGCCTCGTGCAGGTGCTCGACCGCCGCCCAGGCGATCGACAGGCCGTCGAAGGTAGCGGTGCCGCGGCCGATCTCGTCGAGGATGACCAGCGAGCGGTCGGTTGCCTGGTTGAGGATCGCCGCCGTCTCGACCATCTCGACCATGAAGGTCGAGCGGCCGCGCGCCAGATCGTCCGAAGCGCCGACACGGGAGAAGAGCCGGTCGACGATGCCGATATGGGCGCTCGCGGCAGGCACGAAGGTGCCCATCTGCGCCATGATCGCGATCAGCGCGTTCTGGCGCAGGAAGGTCGACTTACCGCCCATGTTCGGACCGGTGAGCAGCCAGATCGCGCCGCCCTCCTCACCCTCGGGCGGAGAGAGATCACAGCCATTGGCGACAAAGGCATTCGACGCCTGGCGCTTCAGCGCCTGCTCGACCACCGGATGGCGGCCGCCGTCGATGGCAAACATGCGCGAGCGGTCGACGGTGGGGCGGGCATAGGCCTGCTCCTCGGCGAGAACCGCAAGGCCGACGGAGACGTCGACGGTCGCAAGCGCCAGTGCCGCTGCCTTCAGCGTCTCGGCAGAAGCGACGACCTCTGCCGTCATCCGGTCGAAGGCTTGAAGCTCGATCGACAGCGCGCGGTCGGCGGCGTTGGCGACCTTGCTTTCAAGCTCGGCCAGCTCCGTCGTGGTGAAGCGCATCGCGTTCGCCATCGTCTGGCGATGGATGAAACGGGCGCGGCCGGCATCCGTGTCGGTCATCGAACCGGCATTGCCCGCCGTCACCTCGATGAAATAGCCGAGCACGTTGTTGTGCTTGATCTTCAGCGACTTGATGCCGGTCTCTTCGGAATATTGCAGCTGCAGGCCGGCGATCACCCGACGCGACTGGTCGCGCAGGCCCCGGACCTCGTCGAGCTCGGCATTGGCGCCTTCGCAGACGAAACCGCCGTCACGCTTCAGAAGCGGCAGCTCGTCGCCAAGCGTTGCGTCGAGCAGGCCGAGCAGACCGGCGGGCAGCGCATCGATTGCGGCGCGCGCTTCCTTCAGTTCGTCCGAGAGCGTGCCGGCAGCCATCAGTCGAGAAATCGAGGCAGACGCATGCAAGCCCGCCTGGATGGCGCCGAGATCGCGCGGGCCACCACGGCCGAGCGCCAGCCGCGACAGGGCACGCGGCATATCCGGCGCGCGACGCAACGCATCGCGCAGGTCGCCGGCAAAGGACGGCTGGTCCGCCAGGATCTCGATCGAATCGAGACGCTCATTGATACGGTCCGGGTCGGTCAGCGGCGACATCAGCCGCTCGGCGAGAAGCCGGGCGCCGCCGCTTGTCACGGTGCGGTCGAGCGCCTTCAAGAGCGTGCCTTCGCGTGCGCCGGACAGCGTCTTTACCAGTTCTAGATTGCCGCGGGTCGCCGGGTCGATGAAGAGCGTCGAGGCGGCACTTTCGCGCTCGGGCGTGCCGAGTGCCGGCCGTTCGGCAAGCTGGGTCTTTTCGACATAGGAGATCGCCGCAGACGCCGCCGCGAGTTCGGCGCGCGAGAAGGTGCCGAAACCGTCGAGCGTCTTGACGCCGAAATAGCGGCTGATGCGCCCTTCCGCCGTCGCGCTGTCGAACAAGACTGCCGGCTGCGGTACGGCAACGCGGCCGAGCACGTCGAAGACGGGACGTAGTTCCGGGTCGTGAAAGACCGTATCGGCCAGGATCAGTTCGCGCGGCTCGATGCGCAGGATATCTGCAAGCAGTCGGCTCTCGGCGGTCTCGGCGAGGCGGAAGATGCCGGTGGAGATGTCGATCCAGGCAAGCGCGTAGGCAGGCTCGGACCCGCTCTTGATCCGCGCCAGCGCCATCAGATAGTTGGTCTCGGACGGCGAAAGCAGTTTCTCTTCGGTGATCGTGCCCGGTGTGACCAGGCGCACGACGTCGCGGCGCACCACCGACTTGGCTCCGCGCTTCTTGGCTTCCGCCGGGTCTTCCACCTGTTCGCAGACGGCGACGCGGAAGCCGAGACCGATCAGCTTCTGCAGGTAATCATCGGCCGCATGCACCGGCACGCCGCACATCGGGATCTCCTGCCCCATATGCTGGCCACGCTTGGTGAGCGTGATGCCAAGCGCGCGCGAGGCTTCGACCGCGTCCTGGAAGAACAGCTCGTAGAAGTCGCCCATGCGGTAGAACAGCAGCGAATCCGGGTTGTTCGCCTTGATCTCGATGAACTGTTCCATCATCGGCGTCGCCGTGGAACGGCTTTCCTCGCTCGCCAATTCGGCTGCGGATAAAACCTCCCCCGCGCGGGTCGAATAGTCTGTCACGAAATTCATGATTGTCCCGAAAAAAGAGATGGCACACTATCGCCAAGGAAATATAGACGACAACCATAAAGAGGCGCGCCGCAAGGCTCGCCCACAGGAGGATTGAGGAAACATGCCGGCCACCGACAAGACCGATCGCACCATGACGAGCGTCACCGCGCAGGAAGCGCTCGATTTTCACTCGCAGGGTCGTCCCGGAAAGCTGGAGATTTCTCCCACCAAGGCGATGGCCACCCAGCGCGACCTGTCGCTCGCCTACTCGCCGGGCGTTGCAGTGCCGGTGAAGGCGATCGCCGAGGATCCCAACACCGCCTATGATTATACGACGCGCGGCAACATGGTCGCCGTCATCTCGAACGGCACCGCCATTCTCGGCCTCGGCAATCTCGGGGCGCTTGCGTCAAAGCCTGTCATGGAAGGCAAGGCCGTGCTGTTCAAGCGCTTCGCCGACGTCGATTCCATCGACCTTGAGGTCGATACCGAAAACGTCGACGAGTTCATCAATTGCGTGCGCTTCCTCGGGCCCTCCTTCGGCGGCATCAACCTTGAAGACATCAAGGCGCCGGACTGTTTCATCATCGAGCAGAAGCTGCGCGAGGTCATGGACATCCCGGTGTTCCACGACGACCAGCACGGCACCGCGATCATCGCCGCGGCGGGCCTCATCAACGCGCTGGCGCTGACCGGCCGCGACTTCAAGACGACGAAACTCGTCTGCAACGGCGCGGGTGCCGCAGCCATCGCCTGCATCGAGCTCATCAAGTCGATGGGCTTCAATCCGGAAAACGTGATCCTGTGCGATACTAAGGGCGTGATCTTCCAAGGCCGCACCGAGGGCATGAACCAGTGGAAGTCGGCCCATGCGGTCAAGACCGACCGCCGCACGCTCGCCGAAGCGATGGACGGCGCCGACGTGGTCTTCGGTCTTTCGGCCAAGGGCGCGCTGTCGGAGGACATGGTGCGCTCGATGGCGCCGCGGCCGATCATCTTCGCCATGGCCAATCCGGACCCGGAAATCACGCCTGAGGAAGTCGCCCGTATCCGCGACGACGCGATCGTGGCCACCGGCCGTTCGGACTATCCGAACCAGGTCAACAACGTGCTCGGCTTCCCCTACATCTTCCGCGGTGCACTGGACGTGCGCGCAACGACCATCAACGACGAGATGAAGATCGCCGCTGCCGAGGCGCTCGCCAGCCTTGCCAAGGAAGACGTTCCCGACGATGTCGCCGCCGCCTACCAGGGCAACCGGCCCCGCTTCGGCCCGCAATACATCATCCCGGTCCCCTTCGACCCGCGGCTGATCTCGGCGATCCCGATGGCGGTCGCCAAGGCGGCGATGGAAAGCGGCGTCGCCCGCAAACCGATCACGGATCTCGAAGCCTATGGCCGCCAGCTTTCCGCCCGCCGCGACCCGATCGCCTCGACGCTGCAGCGCATCTACGAGCGCGTCCGGCGCCAGCCGAAGCGCATCGTCTTTGCCGAAGGCGAAGAGGTGCAGGTCATGCGCTCGGCCATCGCCTATGCCAACCAGCAGCTTGGCACCGCCATCCTGCTCGGCCGCGAGGAACGCATGCGCGAGACGGCGGAACGCGAAGGCATCGACCTCGACCGCCCCGGTATCCAGATCGTCAATGCGCGTCTTTCCAAGCGTGTCGGCGCCTATACGGACTATCTCTATGCCCGCCTGCAGCGGAAGGGCTTCCTCTTCCGCGACGCCCAGCGTCTGATCAACAACGACCGTAACCACTTCGCCGCCTGCATGGTGGCGCTCGGTGACGCCGACGGCATGGTGACGGGTCTCACCCGCAACTATTCGACGGCACTCGAAGACGTGCGCCGCTGCATCGACCCGAAGCCCGGCCACCGCGTCATCGGCGTCTCGATCGCGCTCTGCCGCGGCCGCACCGTGCTCGTCGCCGACACGGCGGTTCACGACATGCCCTCTTCGGAGGAGCTTGCCGATATCGCCGAGGAAGCAGCCGGCCTCGCCAAGCGTCTCGGCTACGTGCCGCGCGTGGCGATGCTTGCCTATTCCACCTTCGGTCATCCCCAGGGCGAGCGTTCCGAGCGGGTGCGCGAGGCGGTCAACATCCTCGACAAGCGTCGCGTCGATTTCGAGTATGACGGCGAAATGGCCGCCGACGTGGCGCTCAATCCGAAGGTGATGGAGCAATACCCGTTCTGCCGCCTATCGGGCACGGCCAACGTGCTCGTCATGCCGGCGTTCCACTCGGCATCGATCTCGACCAAGATGCTGCAGGAACTCGGCGGCTCGACGGTGATCGGTCCGCTGCTCGTCGGCTTCGACAAGTCGATCCAGATCGTCTCGATGTCGGCCAAGGATTCCGACATCGTCAATATGGCGGCGATCGCGGCCTATAACGCCGGCATGTAGGACCGGTATTGCCGGTCCGGCGGCTGCTCCATTTCGGTGCAGCCGTCTCCGTTCGGGTCAACGCGCGACCCCGATTGGTAGCAATTCGAAACAACTATAAAGAAGAAAAGCCCGCTTTCCGAAAAGGAGGCGGGCTTAATAACATGTAATGCATTTATGTTTAAGGTAATGAAAGACGGAGTCTTGGGAACCCTATGCCTGCCAACCTCCGGAAGATCGGCAGTTTCTCCATTTATTTTCTCTATTCGTTCGTCATGAAACTAGAGAAGAACATGACAATACATGTCTCTCTTTCGACCCTGAAAGTCAAACCCATCATTAATAATTGGTTAACCCCACCGCGACCCGGTCAGGAGGCGGCGCCACCGAAACGTCCGGCATCTGCGCCGTAGTAGTTGAGGTAGCGGCCCGAGATGTTGCTGATCGGCAAAACGATCAGAACGTCGGTGGTGCGGAACGCATGATCGACCACCGCGCCGTCGCCGACCATGGCGCCGAGCCGCATATAGCCCTTGATCAAGGGCGGCAGAGCGGCAAGCGCCTTCTTGGCATTGATCGCCTCGGCCGGCATCAGATCCATCGTCCGGTGCAGCTCGGGCCGTGCGCTGACGGCCCAGTCGTCGCGGGCGCGGATATTGTGGTGCAGGAAGGACAGCGCCAGCGCATGCTCGGCCGGAACGACCCCCGGGAACGAGCCGCAGCCGAACATCGCGTCCATGCCGTATTTGAGCGCATAGGCCCAATTGCCCTGCCACAGGAGTTCGACCGTGCGCTTGGTCCGGTAGTCCGGCAGGACGCAGGAGCGGCCGAGCTCCATGAAGCGCTTGGTCGGATGACGGGCGAGAAGCGCATCGATCGCGAATTCGGAAGACGAGTAGAAGCCGCCCGAGCGCTCAGCCACATCCTGGCGCAGCAACCGGTATGTCCCGACGATCTGATCCTCGGCGTCGCCTTCGATCGAGGTATCGAGAACCAAAAGGTGGTCGCAGATCGCGTCCCAGCTGTCGACGTCGCGCTTGCGCCGATCGGCCTCGGGGCCGACCTGCGCCTTCATCTCCTCGACGAAAACCTTGTAACGCACGGCCTGAGCGGCATCGATTTCCGACGCCGTGCGGGCGAGCCGCGTCTCGAGATTGGCGATCCTGCCGAGAACGTCGGACGCCGGAGCGGCGGCTTTCTTGCCGATGCAAGCCTGAGAAGTGTCAACCACGTTCGCCGAATCCAGTAGCTCGATGGCCATCCGCGTAATCCCGAATCAAATCTGTCTGCGGGGGCTTAGACCACGTTTCTGCAACAACATAGTGACATGAACATTGCGTACAACCCCCGCTGTCCGATCAATACCGTAACCACCGCAAGAGTTACCGTTTGCGCAACAGACGCGCGATCTCGGCGGTCAGCACCTGTGGTTCCACGGGCTTGGCGAGCACGACATCGGCACCGGCGGCAAGCAGGCGGTCGCGCATGTCCTCGCGGATATCCGACGTCAGAACGATCACCGGCAGCCGCGCCAACGCGCGCGACGCCTCGTCCGCGCGTATCTGCCGCATCATGGAAAGCCCGTCGCCACCCGGCATGTTGAGGTCGGTGACGAGAAGCTCCGGCGATGTGTTTCCGGCGGGCGCCCGCAGCGTCTCGGCGACCCCCGCGAAGTCGCTGACCAGTTGCACCGCATGTCCCGAGCGCTGCAGCAGGGTGCGGATGATCAGTGCGTTGATCGGATCGTCCTCGGCCAGCAGGATGCCGTGTCCCGGCCGACGGTCGGGTTCGATGACCGGCTCTTCGCGCAGGACCGGCCTGTTGTCGTTGATCGCGTCGCGCTTTTCGATGCCCTTCAGGCGGCCGAGCAGCACTTCGACCAGCGACTTTTCGCGCAAGGGCCGGATCAGCCAGGCCTCGTAGCCATCCATCTGGTTGACGGGGTGGCTGTTGCGCTCCTCCGGATTGATCAGATAGGTGCGGCGAACCTCCAGCCGCCCGATGGCCGGCTGCAGCGCCAGTAGCTGCTCGTACTGCTGTGCGTGCCGGTGATCGACGATCACGTCGGTGAGCGCCGCGCCGCCTGCCTGCACGTCGGCGAGAACATGCTGGGCTGCGGCAAGCGTCGTTGCGCGGTGGCAGCGCCCGCCAAGCGTCGCGATGGTTGCGGCCAGCGCCGCCGAGGCCGGGCCATCAGGGGCCATGACCAGCACATGCGATCCGGCAAGGGTCGAGCGGCGCTCCGGCGCGATCGCCTCGACCTCTGCAAGCGGCATGCGGATTTCGAAGCGGCTGCCGCGGCCGGGCGCGCTTGCGGCCGTGAGGCTGCCGCCGCAGGCCTGCATGATGCGCCTGGATATGGCGAGGCCGAGACCGGTGCCCTTGGCGCGCTGTTCGTCATTGCCGGCCTGCTCGAACTCCTCGAAGATTCGCTTCAGATCGTCGGGCGACATGCCCGGACCCGTATCGTCGATGCGGATCCGCACGCAGTCCTCGATCGTGTCGGCGCTGACGAAGACGCCGCCGACCTCCGTAAATTTGACCGCGTTGCCGATGACGTTGAAAAGCACCTGGCGCAGACGCGCCGCGTCGAAAGCCATCAGCGCGGGGACGTCGACGGAAACGGTGGCGCCGATCTCGATGCCCTTCTCGTGGGCGCGGTTGGAGAGCATTTCCACGACGCTCTCGATCACGCCGCGCGGATCCTGCCGGCTCGGGCGAAACTGGAAGCGACCGGCCGAAAGCGACGAAAAGTCGATCAGGTCTTCGACGAGCTGGACCAGCGCGTGGCCGGATTGCTGCATTCCGGCGAGATAGTTCTTCTGCTCGCTCGACAGGCGGGTCTGGCCGAGCAGGTGGCTCATGCCGAGAATGCCCGAAAGCGGCGTGCGGATTTCATGGCTGACGGTGGCGAGCAGTCGCGACTTTGCCTGGCTCGCCTCTTCAGCCCGCCGGCGCGCCGCCTCGCGCTCGCGCGCCGCCCGCGCTTCCTCGGTCACGTCGCGTGCAATGCTGTGGCGCATCAGCTTGCCGCTCGCCGGATCGCGGGCGATCACGTCATGCCAATCGAAAAGGCGGATGCCCTCGGCAGCGGCGATGCGCACAAGGTAATGATTGGGCGCGGCCTTCGGCTCGAAGCTCAGGCCAAGGGCACCGCAGGCCATGCCCCGGACATCCGACCGGCCGCAGATCTGATGGAAGACGGCATTGGCGTGGACAATCTTTCCGTCCATGCCGCGCATGATCGCAAGGTCGCCCAGCGCATCGTGAATGGTCGAAAGCAGCGCCGAGGTTTCGGAGCGGTGCCAATCCTTGTCTCGCTCCGCCTCATCGGAAACCGGCACGCTGTCAAACGCGCGGATGGCTTCGACGGCGAGCAGAAGCGCACCGACCACGCCGGCCGCAGCAATCGCCGCGGCAAACAGGTGGAAACCGGCAGTCATGCCGACGACGAGGATAAGGCCGGAAGCGACCAGGCCGAGCAGCGCCAGGGATGCATAATTAAGCGCAGAGCGCGCACCGGAAGCGGGCTGCGCCGACACCTCACGGGACGGCGGCCCATCGAGCGGAAGCGCCGAAACCGACGCAGCGCTACCCGCCCGGGCATCTCTCCCGAAGCCGGTTTCGATCCGCTCTAGCAGTCGTGACGGTTCGCTCATGCGTTCCGGCTAACACGACAGGCGTTCCGAATGGCTTCAAGGCTTCGATAAAATCTTACCGATCCGCCTTTTTCGCGTGTAGTAACTCGTCAAGGATGATCGCCCCTGCGCCGATGGTGATGAAGGTATCGGCCAGATTGAAGACGGCGAAGGACCACGTCTCCGTATAGAACAGGATGTAATCGATGACGTAGCCGAAGATCACACGGTCGACGAGGTTGCCAAGCGCCCCGGCGATGATCAGCGCGTAGCCGAAATGGGCGAAGAACCGGTCCTTCGGCGTGCGCTTCCACAGCCAGAGCACGAAGGCGCACACGGTGAGCCGCATGCCGACGATGAACCAGCCTTCCATGCCCGACAGCATCGAGAAGGCGACACCGTAGTTGTAGGTGCGGTAGAGCGCCAGCATCGGCACCACATGGACCGCCTGGTTGAATGGCAGGTAAAGCTCGACCAGATACTTGATCACCTGATCGGCGATGAGCGCGAGGACGATAAAGACCGCGATCGGCAGCGGCCGCGAAAACAGCACCTGCTTCTCGCTCATGCACGGGCATCCAGGGTCAGAAGGTGACGGCGCGCCTCGAACAGCATGATGCCGGTGGCAATCGCCAGATTGAGCGAGTCCGCACGGCCGGCCTGCGGGATGCGGGCAAGCGCACCGGCCTCGCGGGCGAGTTCCTCCGGCAGACCCGACTGCTCGTTGCCCATCAAAAGCACGACCGGCTTGGTCTTGTAGTCAATGGTGCGATAGTCGACGGCGCCGGCGAGATGGGTCGCGACGACCTTCACGCCGGCGGATTTCTGCCAGCGGATGAAATCCTCGACGCTGGCGCGCGCCACCGGCATCGCAAAGACCGAGCCCATCGTCGCGCGCACGGTTTCGAGCGAAAACGGATCGGTGGTCTCGCCGACGAGAATGACGCCGGAGGCACCGGCGGCATCGGCCGTGCGGATGACGGTGCCGAGGTTGCCGGGATCGCGGACACGGTCGAGCGCCACATAGGTTTCGCCGAGCTGCGGCTTCAGGTCCTTCAGCGACTGATAACGCTGCTCGAAGATGCCGACGACCATCTGCGGGTTGTCGCGCCGGGTGATCGTCGACAGCACCTTCTCGCTGACTTCCAGCACCAGCCCGCCCTTGGCAAAGGTCTTTGCCGCCACCTGTTCGACATGCGGCTTGCCCTTGGCGGCCTTGGCATAGATCAGCGTCTTGATCTTCCAGCCGAGGTCGAGCGCGTCGATCACCAGTTTCAGGCCTTCGGCCATGAAGGAGCGCGTCTCGTCGCGGTGCTTCTTCTGCGTCAGCGCGCGAATGTCCTTGATGATCGGGTTGGTGAGGCTCGTGACCTCCTTCACCTGACCGACACGACCGGTGCCGTGCTCGCTTCTGTCGTTCGTCATTGCGGTACCCAGCGGCTGAAGAGTGAAGTCGAAAGCGCCCTGCCCGGCTCGCGGCCGTCAAGCCCGCCTTCGCGGATGATGAGTTCGCCCGACTCCACCCGGCCGCCGCGGCCGCGCATCGTCTCGCGCATCAGTTCATGGATCGAGTAGAAGCTCGCCCGGATCGAATAGGCCGTCAGCACCAGGCCGCGCGCCTCCGGCGACAGGATCTCGCGGCAGATGTCGAGCATCGCGGCCAGGTGGTCGAAAAGCTGCCAGACCTCGCCGTTCGGCCCGCGGCCGAACTTCGGCGGGTCGGTCAAGATGATGTCGTAGCGGCTGCCGCGGCGTTCCTCGCGCTGGATGAACTTCATCGCATCGTCGCAGATCCAGCGGATCGGCAGGTTTTCGGCCCGCGCCAGCTGCTGGTTCTCGCGCGCCCAGCCGATCGCCTTCTTCGAGGCGTCGACATGGGTGACCTCGGCGCCGGCCCTGGCGGCGATCAGCGAGGCAACGCCAGTGTAGCCGAAGAGGTTCAGAACCTTCAGCGGCCGTCCGGCCGCCTCGACCTGCTCCTTCACCCAGCTCCAGTGCGCGAGCTGTTCGGGGAAGACGCCGACATGGCGGAACGAGGTGAAACGGCCATGGAACTCCGTATTGAGAAGCTGCATCGGCCAGGTCTCGCCGAGCACGGCGCCGGGAAAGCGCCAGCGGCCCATGCCGTCTTCGTCAGTGTCGCCGGTGAAGATCGCGTCGGCCTTCTCCCAGACGCTGTCGGGCAGGTTGCGCGGCCAGAGCGCCTGTGCCTCGGGGCGAACGATGCGGTAGGGACCGTACTGTTCCAGCTTCTCCCCGGCACCGCTGTCGATCAGGTGGTAGCCGGAAGCGTCGGACGTTTCAAGAATGAGCGGTATGCGCTCGGCCGGCTTTTCGCCCGTTCGCCGCGCGATCACCCGCGCCGGCGTTTCCTGCACAGGCGCATGCTTTGCTGGCTTCTCGCGCGTTTCCGCCGTTTGCGCTGTCGCCGGTCGCGCCGGCCGCTCCTTGAAGCCGCCGCCCTTTGGCGGTGCCGACCGCTTCTCTGCGTGGCGGCCGCCGCCACGCGCTTCGGCACCACGGCCCTTGGCCGTCGTCACGGAGGCATTCTTCGACCGCCGGTCCTTTTCCTTCACGCTGAAATCCCTGGGCTTTGTTGGTGCATGGGCCGCCTGCCTGTGCAGTATCCGGGACGAGCCGGCGGACGCCATGAGGTTTGTCGCCGCAGCCTGAAGCCGCGGCATCTCTTGAAGCTGCAAATAGCATCGCTGATGCTCTTGGCAAAGCCGTTTCCGTTTTGCGAAGATCAAGGCGCAAGAACCCGCTGCGAATTTCCATGGGCCGGAACCGGCTTCGCGACAAAATTCCGCGGCAGGTCTAATGTGTCGGAGCGATGTTTGCGCGCCGATATCGGGCGCCTGGCGCCGCCACGGGGGAGGAAAACGCATGGACATGACCGGCGAAGAACGGATTGCGGCTGGGCGCGACGCGGTGTGGCGCGGCCTCAACGACCCGGAAATCCTCAAACGATGCATCCCCGGATGCCAGTCGCTGGAAATGACGTCGCCGACCGAGCTTGCGGCCGTGGTGAAGATCAAGATCGGCCCGGTCTCGGCCTCCTTCACCGGCAATGTCGTGCTCTCCAACCTCAATCCGCCAGAGAGCTATACGATCTCGGGCGAAGGCAAGGGCGGCATCGCCGGCTTTGCCAAGGGCGGCGCCGATGTCGCCCTGACCGAGGACGGGGAGGAAACGGTGCTGCGTTACGACGTCAAGGCAGAGATCGGTGGGAAGCTCGCGCAGCTCGGCTCGCGTCTGATCGACTCGACCGCCAAGAAACTGGCGCAGCAATTCTTCGCCGATTTTAGCGCCGCCGTCGGCGGCCCGGCGGAAGCTGCGAGCTGAAAACGCAACGCGGCCGAGTGGGCATCTCGTCTCGGCCTTCGCAGGCTTGTGAGCTTCTGATCAGTTCTGCGGCGCTGCCAGCGTCGCCTGGGTTGCGAGCTTTTCCGCCTGGCTGCGGTGTTTCTCCGCCTCGCGGTGCCACTTCACTGCTTCGTTGGCCTCGTTGCGCGCGCGCCGCCGGTACTTGCCCTGGCTGAACCAGGTCGCGGCGGCACCGAGAATGACGCCGACGATGACCGCAAGGAACAGGAAGACGAAGAACGGCGCGCTCACCGAAAGCACGCTGTCTTCCGGCCGGAAGGGGTTCAGTGCCAGCGTCACGCTCTGGCGGTTGGCCACGCTGAGCACAATCAGGATGATGGCGACCGGTACAAGAACAACGATGTTGATCAGTTTCTTGAACATTCAATCGCTCCATTTCGCCGACGCCCACACTCTTTGCCGGACACTTGTCGGCAACGGGCCTCGTTTACAGGGGTCGTTGGGGGTCTCTGTAGACCGCCAAGGATAATCAATCCTCGTCGTCGCCGTTCATACCCGGGTTGAGCCGCTCGCGCAGCTCCTTGCCGGTCTTGAAGAACGGCACCCATTTCTCCTCGACGAAAACGGAATCGCCGGTACGCGGGTTGCGCCCGGACCGCGAGGGCCGGTTCTTGACCGAGAAGGCGCCGAAGCCACGCAGTTCGACCCGGTTGCCTGCGGCGAGCGCGTCGGTGATCTCATCGAGGACCGCGTTGACGATATTTTCGACGTCGCGGTGGTAGAGATGCGGATTGCGAGCTGCAACAATCTGCACCAGTTCTGACTTGATCACTGTCGCCCCCTCAAATTCTTGTTTGTTTTGCTTTTTCGGTCTGCATTGTGATTTCCGCAAGGCGGTGCGCGGCATTTGCAAAATCACCGACATCGCTCGACGGCTCAGGCTGGGTATATGTCGCCTTGCTCATTGGCCATCAACCTGCCAAACCGAAACAAGACCGTCAAGAAACAACTTGTCGCCTGCAACTTTTTCGAGCCCGCTCATTGCCGGAAAAGCGTCATATCCCAACATCTTGATCCAGTTGCCGACCAGCGCGCCGAGGCCAAAAGGCAGGGTCTTGCGGGGGGCTTCCCAATCGACGATCGGCAGGTCCTTCGACACCTTTTTCTCGGTGAGGAAGGCGCGAATTTCGTCCTCGCCGCCAAGCTTGTCGACGAGCTTGGCCTTCAGCGCCTGGCGACCGGTGAAAATGCGTCCATCGGCGAGCAGCAACGCATCGGGACGCGATAACTTGCGGCGCTCGGCAACCAGGTCGACGAACCAGGCGTAGCTGTCGTCGATCATCGATTGGATCATGGCCTTCGCCTCGTCGCTGGCCGGATGGAAGGGCGAAGGTTCCGCCTTTAGCGGCCGCGACTTGATCGATTCCAGGGAGACGCCGAGCTTGTCCATCAGCTCCTTGACCTGCGGATACTGGAAGATGACGCCGATGGAGCCGGTGATCGAGCTTTCGCCGGCAACGATCGTATCGCCGCCGAGCGCGATCATGTAGCCCGCCGAAGCGGCAAGCGTGCGCACGTCGGAAACGACCGGTTTCTTGGCGGCGACCTTGCGGATCGCCTTATAGATGACCTCGCCACCATAGGTGGTGCCACCCGGCGACGAAATGGTCACGACCAGCGCCTTGACGCTGTCGTTGTCGGCAATCTTCTGCAGGCGCTCGAGCAGCTCGCGGTCATCCTGGATCAGGCCGGTGATCGCGACACGCGCCACATGCTGTCTGTTGTGGCCGACGTCGTCGGCAGCACCGGACCAAGCAAAGATCGCGAGCGCGACGAGGAGAAGCAGGCCCGCCACCACAAAGCGCCAGAAGCTCAACTTCCGGCGCAGGCTGCGGCGATCGGCGATGGCGAGTTCGTCCATGTGGGTTTCTCCCGATTTGTTGGCGCTGCTTCTGTCAGTTTCCGCGGGAACGTGCTATCTGCGCGCGAAGAGGCATATTCCATAAACGCGCTTGGTCACGGTTGAAAGCCGCGGCAGGCGTTTTTGCGCCTTACCCGAGTTTTTTTGCGGCGCCATTGTGCGACAGCAAAAAATATCCATATTTGCGACGACTTACACCAATGTATGTAAATGACCCCTTCGCCGGGTCAGCGACAAAAGCAGTAGAACCGACAGGCCTTTTCATGTTGAACCACGCGCCAGCCCCGGGCATCTTTGCCGATACGGGTGCGAGCTCCGCCGACGCCTACGCGCTCGCCGCGCGGCATTCCGCGCGCGTGCGTCGCCTGAAGATCATCCTGCCGATCATCGCCGGCGTCATCGCCGTCATTTTTGCCGCCGTCTCCTTCGTGCGCGCCTTCATGCCCGTCGACCTGCAGATCGAGACCGCGACGATCGAGGACGGCAAGATCGTCATGAAGAACCCGGCGATCTCCGGCCGCAACAAGCAGGGCATCAGCTATTCGATGAAGGCCCAGCGGGCACTCCAGGATATCGCCAACCCCGACATCATCACGCTGCAGACGATCCACGCGGAAATGCCGATGAAGGATTCGATGATGGCAACCGTCGACGCCACCAACGGCATCTACGATCGCGGCGCCAATACGCTCGACATGAACGCCCCGTTCACCATTTCCGTCAATAATGGCATCAACGCCGACTTCCAGTCGGCTTATCTGGACATCAATGCCGGCGAGATGGAAACGAAGCAGCCCGTTGCGATCAGCATGAAGGGTGGTTCGATCATTGCGCAGACGCTGCGAATGACGGATAAGGGACGTATTGTAATTTTCGAGGGCATGGTGAGGGTGAACGTCGAGCCCACCGCCATCCGCAAAAACGCGAAATAGGACCCGGTGCACTCCATGTCGGTCACAACCGCATCATTTTTCAAGATTTCCGCCAGCCTGGCCATTGCCGGAGCCGGCGCTTTGATTATTGCCTCCGGCGCTTTTGCGCAGGCCACGTCGAGCAAGATGAAGGGCCTTGAGTTGTCCAACGACAAGCCGATCCAGATCGAGAGCGACAAGCTCGAAATCAAGGACCCGGAAAGCAAGGCGATCTTCAGCGGCAACGTCAAGGTCGTGCAGGGCACGACGACGCTGCAGGCGGGCAACATGGTCGTCTTCTACAAGTCCGGCGGCGGCTCGGTTTCGAGCGGCGACGCCGACATCGACCGTATCGAGGTCAGCAACAAGGTTTTCCTGAGCTCCGGGACCCAGCAGGCGACGGCCGACACCGGCTCGTTCGACATGACCAAGCAGGTCTTCGCTCTCAAGGGCGACAAGGTCGTCCTCTCGGAAGGCAAGAACGTCTTCGTCGGCTGCCAGCTCAACGTCCAGATGGAAACCGGCGAGGCCCAGCTCGAAGCCTGCGGCGGCCGCGTGCAGATCCAGCTCGACCCGAAGTCCCGCAAGACGAACTGACGTAGACCGCTCGTGCAACTTCCCTTCCTCCACAAGCGCAAACGGGTCCGCAAGCCGTCGGCGACCGCTGCGGTCGCCTCCGGCCATGCGGTCGACAAGGCGCGCTATGACGGCACCCTGATCGCCCGTGGGCTGACCAAGGCCTATCGCGAGCGCCGGGTCGTCAACGGCGTGTCGCTCGTGGTGCGGCGCGGCGAAGCCGTAGGCCTGCTCGGGCCGAACGGCGCCGGCAAGACCACCTGCTTCTACATGATCACCGGCCTCGTCCCCGTCGACGAGGGCTCGATCGAGATCAACGGCAACGACGTAACGACCATGCCGATGTATCGGCGCGCACGCCTTGGCGTCGGCTACCTGCCGCAGGAAGCGTCGATCTTCCGCGGACTGACGGTCGAGGAGAACATCCGCGCCGTGCTCGAGGTCCACGACAAGAACCTGGAGCGGCGCGAGAGCAAGCTCAACGACCTGCTCGGCGAGTTCAACATCACGCATCTGCGCAAGTCGCCGGCGATCGCGCTTTCCGGTGGCGAACGCCGCCGTCTCGAAATCGCCCGCGCGCTCGCGACCGACCCGACCTTCATGCTGCTCGACGAGCCCTTTGCCGGCGTCGACCCGATCTCGGTCGCCGACATCCAGGCACTTGTCCGGCATCTGACCTCGCGCGGCATCGGCGTGCTGATCACCGACCACAACGTCCGCGAGACGCTCGGCCTCATCGATCGCGCCTACATTATTCATGCCGGCGAAGTGCTGACGCATGGTCGCGCCAACGACATCGTCACCAATCCTGACGTGCGCCGGCTCTATCTCGGCGACAATTTCAGCCTCTGAGACCGCCTCGCGGGCGATTCCGCCCGCGATCGCGCTTGACCAAACCTTTCCGATAAGCAATTTTTGGGCCAATTAAGAAAAGGGCCCGATCGGCGACCGGAGAAGCACCGCGGCCCCTGGAGATTTCTCGGGAGTTTCGCGTCAGCATGGCCCTGTCCGCCAGCCTTCATCTGCGCCAGTCCCAGTCCCTGGTGATGACGCCACAACTCATGCAGTCGATCCAGCTGCTGCAGATGACGCATCTTGAACTCAACCAGTTCATCGCCCAGGAAGTCGAAAAGAACCCGCTGCTCGAATTTCAGGCAAATGACGATCAGCTCACCCCGGAGCGGGGCGAGATGGCCGGCGGCGACGAGAGTGGCGGAAACGACGACGGCGGCGGCCAGGCGGATCTCTATGACAGCGCCACATCGCAAAGCGGCGAGCGGCTCGACGACCAGCTCGATGCCGATTTCGCCAATGTCTTCCAGGACGACACGGCGCCGCAGCGCGCCGACGCGCCGGAATTGCTTGGCCAGTGGAAATCGATGCCCGGCGGCGGCGAGGGCGAAGACTACGATCTCGACGATTTCGTCGCCGGCCGCAAGAGTCTGCGCGAAACGCTTCTGGAGCAATTGCCCTTCGCGCTGCCGACGCCGTCAGACCGACTGATCGCACAGCACCTCATCGACCAGCTGGACGACGCCGGCTACCTGCAGGCGGACCTCGGCGAGGTCGGCGAACGGCTGGGTGCCGCGCATGGCGATGTCGTCAGGGTACTGCTGACGCTGCAGCAGTTCGATCCGCCGGGCGTCTTTGCCCGTTCGCTCGGCGAATGTCTTGCCATCCAGCTGCGCGCCCGCGACCGGCTCGATCCGGCGATGGAGGCGCTGCTTGCCAATCTCGAACTTTTGGCGCGGCGGGATTTCGCGACGCTCAAGAAGATCTGCGGCGTCGACGAGGAAGACCTGATCGACATGCTGGCGGAAATCCGCAAGCTCGACCCGAAGCCGGGCACCAGCTTCGAGACCAGCGTCAGCGAGGCCATCGTGCCCGATATCGTCGTGCGGGCAGCGCCCGACGGCTCGTGGCTGGTCGAGCTCAATCCGGATGCTTTGCCGCGCGTTCTGGTCAACCAGGACTACTTCGCTTCGGTTTCGCGCGGCACGCAGAAAAACAGCGCCGACCAGGCCTTCCTCAACGAATGCCTGCAGAATGCCAACTGGCTGACGCGCAGCCTCGACCAGCGCGCCCGCACGATCATGAAGGTCGCGACGGAAATCGTGCGCCAGCAGGACGCCTTTCTCGCCAACGGCATCGGGCATCTCAGGCCGCTGAACCTCAAGACCGTGGCCGACGCCATCAAGATGCATGAATCGACCGTCAGCCGCGTCACCTCGAACAAGTACATGCTGACGCCGCGCGGGCTGTTCGAACTCAAATATTTCTTCACCGTCTCGATCGGCTCGGCCGAAGGCGGCGACAGCCATTCGGCGGAATCCGTGCGCCACAAGATCCGCACGCTGATCCAGGAGGAGAGCACCGAGGCCGTGCTTTCCGACGACGACATCGTCGACATCCTCAAGAAGGCCGGCATCGATATCGCGCGGCGCACGGTCGCCAAATACCGGGAGGCGATGAACATCCCCTCCTCCGTGCAGCGCCGGCGGGAGAAGCGCGCGCTCGCCAAGGCCTCCGGTTTCTGAGCCCCGAACGTTAAGGCGCATTAACTTTTTTGCGACCTTCGATTGACTCTCTCCGACACAGGCGATATGAGCCCGCCGCAATTGCCGGGGACATGCTCGCCCCGGAGGCGACCGGTGCGACCGGTGGCTGCGACAGAGGCGCGCTCGCAAGTCTGAAAGGCTTGGATGACGGGACCGCTTGGAATAGACTGGCTACGCAAATCACGAACGAGAGAGGAAACTCCATGAGTGTGCGTGTATCCGGTAAACAGATGGAAATCGGCGATTCGTTCCGCGCCCGCATTGGCGAGCAGATCGAGCAGGCCGTTACCAAATATTTCGACGGAGGATATTCAAGCCAGGTCACTGTGGAAAAATCCGGGCCGCGCTTTAGCGCCGACTGCAAGCTTCATCTCGATACGGGCGTGGTAATGCAGGCGAATGGCCAGGCGAACGATCCACAGGCAGCCTTCGACGCGGCGTCGGACCGCATCGAAAAGCGCCTGCGTCGCTACAAGCGCAAGCTGAAGGATCATCACAACGGCAACGGACAGAACGCTGCCGAAGTGGCCTACACAGTGATGGATTCGGTGCCCTTCGAGGATGACGAAGTCCCCGAGGATTACGCACCGACAATCGTCGCCGAGAGCTCGAAACAGTTGAGGACGATGTCTGTCGCCAGCGCCGTGATGGCGCTCGACATGACCGACGAACCCGTCCTGATGTTCCGCACTCCCGGCAAGGCTGAGTTGAATATCGTCTACAGACGCAACGATGGAAATATTGGCTGGATCGACGCTGCCAATATCAAAGCATGAGCGAAAAAGAGGGATGCCGGCATGCCGGCGTCCCTCTCCCGCAACTCAGCGGCCAGGCCGGAAAATGTGACTTTTCTGTGCATGGAACCCGCCATGACAAAGATGGTTAGAGCCATTGCGACGCATTTATGATGATGTTGTCCGGCTCTAACCGGCGAACGAGGACAAAAGAATGGCATTGGCAGGTCTACTGCATCAAAATGCGATCATCCCGGCCATGAGGGCCAACTCGAAAAAACAGCTCCTTCAGGAATTGGCGGCAAAAGCTTCTAAGATTACCGGGCTTCCGGAGCGTGAAATCTTCGACGTGATCCTGCAGCGCGAGCGCCTCGGTTCCACCGGCGTCGGCAACGGTATCGCCATCCCGCACGGCAAGCTCAACAACCTTCCCTCGATCATCGGCATCTTCGCGCGTCTCGACACGCCGGTCGATTTCGAGGCGCTCGACGACCAGCCGGTCGATCTCGTGTTCCTGCTGCTTGCTCCGGAAGGCGCCGGCGCGGACCACCTCAAGGCCCTGTCGCGCATCGCCCGCGTGCTTCGCGACCAGGACATGGTCGCCAAGATCCGCTCGAGCGATTCCGCCAGCGCGATCTACACGCTGCTCGACGACGACGCGACCTCGCACGCGGCCTGAGCTTGAACAACGGGGCGCATCCTGCAGGATGCGCACAGTCGCCCGAACCTTGCGTCAATAGAGCTGACGCCCGTTCAAATGATCAATGAAAATCCGGAACAGTGCACCCTGGCTCGAAATGCCGAGCCGGCGATAGATGTTCTTGCGGTGGATGCGCACCGTCCCTTCGGCAATGTTCATCACCTTGCCGATCGACAGGTTGCTGTGGCCCCTGAGGATCAGGCGCACGATGTTGCGCTGCTGCTTGGTCAGCCGATCTGAACACAGGCTCTCGAACGCCGCTTCCATCGCGTCGTCGTCGCCCTCCTCGGAAGGCGGCGGCGCGACCGTCTGGCCCCGCTGGCGCCAGTTCGACCGGATGGCCTCGCGCACGATCGGCTCGTAGACGCGCAGCCGGGCCAATTCGGTCTCGCTGAAAGGCTCGCCGCCGCGGCCGCGCATCAACGAGTAGGTCGCCTGCAGGCCGCCGTCGAGCGGGACGACGAAGCCCACCTCCTCGACGAGAACGCCGGATTCCATCGACACGCAAGGATGCACTTCCGCCGACGACGAAAAGTCGGACTGGAAGAACTGGTCCGGCGCAAGCTCGCGCATCCGCCAGAGCCCGGCCGGCTGGCCGGCGCAACAGGCGACATAGAAGGGATCGAGCAGATAGGCGCCGCCGAGATAGGCGGAAAGCGCACTTGCCGACACCTTGGCCGTATAGCCGTCATGCAGGACGATCGGCCTGGCATCGTAGGGGTAGGCAAACACGACCGAGAGATCAAAGCCGGTGACCGACCGGAGCATCCGGTCCAGCGCCCGACCGAAATCCTCGGTGCCGATCAGGCCGATCATCGCCGAGATATCGGCGGACTCGCTTGCGAGCATTCCCTTGTCATCCCCCAACCCTACGTATCCCCCATGGGATATCGACAGCCCCTCACTCGTCAACAATAATTCCCGGGGAGTGAGAAACCGGATCCATCGCGGGTCGTCATTGGCGACCGTTGCGAAGGACGCCCAAGGGGAGGATGACGATGGCAGGCAGGCTTTCAGGCAAGGTGGCGCTGATCAGCGGTGGCGCGGGAGGCTGCGGTCTTGCCGCATCCGAGCTGTTCGCGCGCGAAGGCGCAAAGGTCGCGATCGTCGACCTGCCGCGCAGCAAGGGCGAAGAGGTGGCCGCCTCGATCCGCGCCAATGGCGGCGAGGCGATTTTCGCCCCCGCCGATGTCTCGCTGTCGGCCGAGGTGACCTCCGCCGTCAAGGCGGTCGAAGCGGCCTTCGGTTCCATCACCGTGCTCTTCAACCACGCCGGCATCCTTGCCGTCGGCCCCTTCCTCGAAACGGAGGAGGACGAGTGGGACCGGCTGATGGCGGTCAATGTGCGCAGCATGTTCCTGATGACCAAGGCAGTGTTGCCGGGCATGCTTGCGGCCGGCGGCGGCAGCATCGTCTGCACCTCGTCGATCTCGGCCGTGGCGGCCACACCGATGGAAGTGCTCTACGACACCACCAAGGGTGCCTGCCACATGTTCGCCCGCGCCATCGCCGTCGAGTTCCGCGACCGCGGCATCCGCTGCAACGCCGTCTGCCCGGGCTTCATCGCCACCGACCACGGCAAGCGCGAGCTTGTCGGCCTCAGCAAGTACGGTGTCGACGTTTCGGAGGCGGCCATCGCCGCGCAGCAGGGCCGCATGTGCGATCCGAAGGAAGTGGCGAACGCGGCGCTGTTTCTGGCGAGCGACGAGGCGAGCTTCATCAACGGCACGCATCTGTTCGTCGACAATTGCTTCACCGCGGTTTGAGGGAGGGAAAAATGCTTCAGGCAGGTGGCCACTGGCGCAACTGGGTCGGAAACCAATCATGCATCGTGCGCCATCGCGGCGCGCCGGAGAGCGAGGCGGCGCTGGCCGAAATGGTGCGCGATGCGACAGCGCAGGGGCTGAACGTGCGTTGCGCCGGGTCCGGCCATTCCTTCACACCGGTGGCGCTGACGAGCGGGCTGCATCTGACGCTTTCCAGCATGCAAGGTGTCGTCAACATCGACAGCGCGCGCAAGCGTGTGGCGGTAAAGGCCGGCACCACCATCAACCAGCTCGGCAAGGTGCTGAAGGAAAACGGCCTGTCGCTGATCAACCAGGGCGATATCGACAGCCAGGCGCTAGCCGGCGCGCTGACGACCGGCACACATGGCACCGGCGCCAGGCTCGGCAACATGGCCTCGCAGATCGTCGGCATGCGCCTCGTGCAACCGGACGGCAGCATCCTCGTGGTCGACGAGACGACGCCGGATCTGCTGGAGGCGGCGCGCGTCTCCGTCGGCATGCTCGGCGTGATCTCGGAGATTACCCTGCAGGCGGTGGATAGCTACAATCTCCATGAAAAGCTCTGGCGCTGCACCTTCGACGAAATGATCGAGCAGCACGACGAGCTTGCCGCCAAGCACCGCCATTTCGGCTTCTTCTGGTGCCCGGTGCCCGAGAGCCGCCACTGCTACTGCCTGCCGGATACGGCCTCGGTTTCGACCACCGACAAGACGTCCGACGTCTGCGAGATGAAGGTGATCGACATCACCGGGGAAGCGCCGATGGAGCGCGGTTTCGAGAAGATCGCCTATTCCTCGGAGATCTACCCGATCGAATACGTGCCGAACTTCCACGAGCTCGAATATGCGGTGCCCGTCGCCCACGGCAAGGAAGCGGTCAAAGCGGTGCGCAAGCTGATGCTGGAAAAGCACCCGACCTGCATCTACCCGATCGAGTATCGCTTCACCGCCGGTGACACCGGCTGGATCAGCCCGTTCTTCGAGCAGGATTCGATCACGCTTTCGGTCTCCGGCGAGCCCGGCACCGACTATTGGGAATATCTGAAGGACGTGGACACGATCCTCAGGCAGTACGGGTCGCGGCCGCATTGGGGCAAGCTGCACTTCCTCGGCGCAGAGGATGTAACGGCACTCTACCCCCGCGCCGGCGACTTCCGGGCGCTGAGGGCCAAGGTCGACCCCGAAGGACGCTTCCTCAACGATCACCTGCAGCAATTGTTCGGGTAAGACTTGCCCGCGGCTGTCGCCGCACGGTGCACCAAACAAAAACGCCGCGCGAAGTTCGCGCGGCGTTTTTGTTGAATACCGTTCGGCGGGATCAGGCGGCCGGCGTGTCGCCGTTCTCGCCGGCAACGACCTTGGGGCCGCCCTTGGAGACGCCGACCATGGCCGGACGCAGGACGCGGTCGCCGATGGTGTAGCCGGCCTGGACGACCTGCAGCACCGTGTTGTTCGGCACATCCGCATTCGGGATTTCGAACATCGCCTGGTGGAAGTTCGGGTCGAACTTCTGGCCTTCCGGCTCCAGCTTCTTGACGCCGTGGCGCTCAAGCGCCGAAAGCATCGAGCGCTCGGTCATCTCCACGCCTTCGATCAGCGTGTTGAGACCGGCTTCGCCAGCTTCCTTGGCTTCCGCCGGAATGGCGTCGAGCGCGCGGCGCAGGTTGTCGGATACCGCCAGCATGTCGCGGGCAAAGCCTGCAACCGAATAGGACTTGGCATCCTTGACGTCGCGTTCAGTGCGACGGCGCAGGTTGTCCATCTCGGCGGCAAGCCGAAGGTACTTGTCGCGCAGTTCGGCGCTTTCGGCCCGGGCGAGTTCCAACGGATCGGGCTCGGCAACGGCTGCTGCCTCGGCAGCGTCCGGTGCGGCGTCGAATACCTCGTCGGTGGCCTCGGGTCCGTGCTTGTTCGTATCGTCGGTCATGACGTTCTCCGCAGTGTCGTCTCTATTGTCCTTCGCATTTCCACACCGCAAGCGCGAGCCTGCGTTTCAGCAAAAATGCTCAGGAACTGGATTTGAAGCCGATATCGAGGTTTGGGGCCGAAAAATCAAGGGTTCAATGGCGCACGTGCGCTAAAGGCGCGCTCCTAGCGCGAAAGCCGCGACATCAGCTGCGCGGTATAATCGACCATCGGCACGATGCGCGAGTAGTTGAGCCGCGTCGGACCGATGACGCCAACGGCACCGACGATGCGGTCCTCGCCATCGCGATAGGGTGCGACGATCAACGAGGAGCCGGACAGCGAGAACAGCTTGTTTTCCGAGCCGATGAAGATGCGCACCCCGGGGCCGCTCTCGGCAAGATCGAGCAGCTCGATCATGCTGTCCTTCTTTTCGAGATCGTCGAACAGCATGCGCAGCCGGTCGATATCCTCGGCGCCCTCGAGCCCTTCGAGCAGGTTGGCACGGCCGCGCACGATCAGCCGCGCGGGCTTTTCGTCACCCTCGCTGCCCGACCAGATCGCAAGACCACGCTCGACGAGATCCTGCGACAGCGCGTCCAGCTCGCCGCGCACCGTCTGCTTTACCCTTTCGAGCTGCACGCGCGTTTCGGCGATCGTCTGGCCGGCGAGATGGGCGTTGAGGAAGTTTGCAGCCTCCGTGAGCTGCGAGCTGGTGACGCCGGCCGGCAGCTCGATGATGCGGTTTTCCACCTGGTCATGTTCGCCGACGAGCACGGCCAGCGCCTTGGTCGGCGCCAGGCGGATGAACTCGACATGCTTCAGCACCGGATCGGCCTTGGCGGTGATGACGAGACCCGCGCCGCGCGACATGCCCGACAGCATCTGGCTCGCTTCGGTCAAAAGCGCATCGACCGGCTGGGTATGGTCGTCGCGCCGGACATGCCGGTCGATCGAGGCGCGGTCTTCAGGTGAGAGATTGCCGACCTGCATGAAGGCATCGACGAAGAAGCGCAGGCCCGTCTGGGTCGGCAGGCGACCGGCGCTCACATGCGGCGAATAGATGAGCCCGAGGTCTTCGAGGTCGCTCATCACGTTGCGCACGGAGGCAGGCGACAGCGCCATCGGCAAAAGCCGCGACAGGTTGCGCGAGCCGAGCGGCTCGCCGCTCGTCAGATAGGTCTCCACGATGCGACGGAAAATTTCGCCCGAGCGCTCGTCGAGCGCCGCGGCGATTTCCTTTGCTCCGGGATTGCGCAGTACCATGTCACTCCACATATGCAGGCACATCCTGCCGTGGCCGGAATATAGTGTCCCTGCCGCCCGATGGCAAAAGGGAAAAAACGGTCGATTGCCCGGCTTTCCACCGGTTCCCTTTGCCCGCGCCATGTTCTGCAGCGCCGCGCGTCCTCGGGCGCGCCAAACGTCGCTGCAGCACCTTAAACTGCTGCACAATTTTGTCCCTAAATCGATTTCGATTTGGGGAATTATGCAGTAGAAGGCTCACGAGATACGATAGGAGTTGACGATGCGGCCATCCGGCAGAAAAACCGATCAAATGCGCAAGGTTTCTTTCGAGCGCAATTTTTCCAAGCATGCGGAAGGCTCCTGTCTGGTGCGGTTCGGCGACACGCATGTGCTGTGCACCGCCAGCCTTGAGGAAAAGGTTCCGGCCTGGCTGCGCAATGGCGGCAAGGGCTGGGTGACGGCGGAGTACGGCATGCTGCCGCGCGCCACCGGCGAGCGCATGCGGCGCGAGGCAGCCAGCGGCAAGCAGAGCGGCCGCACCCAGGAAATCCAGCGACTGATCGGCCGGTCGCTGCGCGCCGTCGTCGATCTGCCGGCGCTCGGCGAACGCCAGATCTCGATCGACTGCGACGTCATCCAGGCCGATGGCGGCACGCGCACGGCCTCGATCACCGGCGCCTGGATCGCGCTGCACGACTGCCTGAAGTGGATGGAAGCCCGTAACATGGTCAAGGTCGAGAAGGTCCTGAAGGATCATGTCGCCGCCATTTCCTGCGGTATCTTCGCCAACCAGTCGGTGATCGATCTCGACTACCTCGAAGATTCCGCCGCCGAGACCGACGCCAACTTCGTCATGACCGGTGCGGGCGGTATCGTCGAGATCCAGGGCACGGCGGAAGGCAAGCCTTTCTCGGAAGAAGAATTCGCAAGCCTGATGGGCCTTGCCAAGAACGGCATTGCCGAACTGGTGGCGCTGCAGAAGCAGGCGATCGCCGGCTGACGAAAGGACTTTCAGGATGGCCCCGGCGCTGGAAGGCATTCTCGAGACCGCCCTTTACGTGGGCGACCTCGATGCCGCCGAGGCCTTCTACGGTGGTATTCTCGGGCTGCAGAAGATCACCCGCGCCGCAAACCGGCACGTGTTCTTCCGCTGCGGTCAGGGCGTGCTTTTGATCTTCAATCCGGCCGAAACAGTGAAACCGCCGGCGCCGGACGCAGCCCTGCCAGTACCGCCGCATGGCACGACCGGTCGGGGACATATGTGCTTCCGGGTAGCAGCCGAAGCGCTCGACACCTGGAAAGCTAAGCTCGAAACAGCCGGTATCGAGATCGAAAGCGATCTTCGCTGGCCGAACGGGGCGCGGTCCTTCTATTTCCGCGACCCGGCCGGCAACAGCCTTGAATGTGCGGAACCGGGCCTCTGGTCCATCGAATGAACACGAAACGAGACACCATGCGCAAACTGGACAACAAGACGCTGATCGTCGCCAGCCACAATGCCGGCAAGATCCGCGAAATCCGCGATCTCATCGGCCCGCTCGGCTTCGAGGCGAAGTCGGCCGCCGACCTCAATTTCGTCGAGCCCGACGAGACCGGAACGACCTTCGAGGAAAACGCGACGATCAAGGCGCTCGCCTCGGCCAAGGCATCCGGCCTGCCGGCGCTTTCGGACGATTCGGGTCTCGCGGTCGACGCACTCGATGGCGCACCCGGCGTCTATACCGCCAACTGGGCCGAGCGCGAGGATGGCAGCCGCGACTTCGCCATGGCCATGCAGAAGGTCGAAGATGCGCTGCAGGAGAAGGGCGCCAAGACGCCTTCCGAGCGCACCGCCCGTTTCGTCTCGGTTCTCTGCCTTGCCTGGCCGGACGGCCATGTGGAGCTCTTCCGCGGCGAAGTCGAAGGCTTCGTCGTCTGGCCGCCGCGCGGCAGCCAGGGCTTCGGCTATGATCCGGTGTTCCAGCCCAAGGGCTACGACACCACCTTCGGCGAGATGAGCGCCGACGAGAAGCACGGCTGGAAGCCGGGCGACGAAGAGGCCCTGTCGCACCGCGCCCGCGCCTTCAAGATCTTTGCCGAAACCTGCCTCGGAGCGTGATCGGAGCGGGAGGTGGAAACCGCAGATTTATCCGCCGCATCCCCGCTCCCTATGAAATGTGACCATGAGAGACGCAATAATGCAGACTGCCACGCTAGCGGCGATCGGTGACGGCATGGACCCCGGTTTCGGGGTCTATGTGCATTGGCCGTTCTGCGCGGCCAAATGCCCCTATTGCGACTTCAACAGCCATGTGCGCCACCAGCCGGTGGACCAGCCGCGTTTCGTTGCCGCTTTCCTCAAAGAAATGGAAGAAGTGCGCGAGCTTTCCGGCCCGCGCACGGTCACCAGCGTCTTCATGGGCGGCGGTACGCCGTCCTTGATGGAACCCGCCACGGTCGACGCCATCCTCCAAGGCATCGCCCGCCATTGGCATGTGCCTGATGGCATCGAGATCACCATGGAGGCGAACCCGTCGAGCGTCGAGGCGACACGCTTCCACGGCTACCGCGCCGCCGGCGTCAACCGCGTCTCGCTCGGCGTCCAGGCGCTGAACGACCGGGACCTGAAGTTCCTCGGCCGGCTGCACAATGTCGAGGACGCGCTGAAGGCAATCCGACTGGCGCGCGAGATCTTCCCGCGCATGTCGTTCGACCTGATCTATGCCCGCCCCAACCAGACGGTCGAGGAATGGGAGCGCGAGCTGAAGGAAGCCGTTTCCTACGCGGTCGACCACCTGTCGCTCTACCAGCTGACGATCGAGGAGGGCACTCCGTTCTTCGGCCTGCACAAGGCCGGCAAGCTCGTCGTTCCCGACGGCGAACAATCGGCGGTGCTCTACGAGGCGACGCAGGACATCACGGCTTCGATCGGCATGCCGGCCTACGAGGTTTCCAACCACGCCCGCCCGGGTGCCGAAAGCCGCCACAACCTCACCTACTGGCGCTACGGCGACTATGCCGGTATCGGCCCGGGTGCGCATGGGCGTCTCGGCATCGGCAACGGCAAGATCGCGACCTCCACGGAGCGCAAGCCCGAGGAATGGCTGCGTCTCGTAGAGACCCATGGCCACGGCATGATCGAACGGGAATCGCTCGATCTCGAAGCTCAGTCCGACGAGCTGCTGCTGATGGGCCTGCGCCTGAAAGAAGGCGTCGATCTCGCCCGCTGGCAGACCCTTTCCGGCCGCGATCCGGACCCGGAGCGCGAACAGTTCCTGATCGATCACGGCTTCATCGAGAGGCTCGGCAATTCCCGCCTGCGCTGCACGCCGGCGGGCATGCTGATCCTCGACGCGGTGGTCGCCGATCTCGCCTGCCCGTAAGGCGATCGTGACGCAGCAGCGGACGGCAACTGCCGGGCAGTGGCCCACAGCGGCGCCCGGTTTTTTTCGCCGGCTACCGGTTCAATCGAACGTTTCGCCCGACAGCGGCGTCGCCCGCATGGACGGCCGCTCTTCGAAAGCGTCGAACCAGCGGGCCAAGCGCGGCCGATCCCGAAACGACGGCAAGTCGCGGAAAGCCATCCAGGAGAGCGTGGTTGCGAGCGCGATCTGGCCGATATCGACGGCGGCTTCCGTATCCAGCGTCCGCTCCAGCCAGTCGTAGGTCGCCTCGATCTTCTCGACATAACCATCGGCAAGCGCCGGAAAACGCAGATGCTCCGGCCGGCGCTCCCATTCCCAGCGCAGGCCGATACCCGTCTGGGCCAGCACCTGCGCCACCGACTGCAGCCTGAGCGCGCGCCAGCGCGGCTCGCCCGCCTCAGGGATCAGCTTGCGGCCCTCATGGAGCGTGTCGAGATAGGCGCAGATCACGTCGCTGTCGAAGATCGGCTCCTGCCCCTCACGCAACAGGATCGGAACCTTGCCGAGCGGGTTTTCGGCATAGACCTCGTCGTTGCGCCGTGTCGGGCTGGTTTCGTGATGAATGACCTCAAGCCGGGCGGCAAGACCGATCTCATGGGCAAAGACGAGCGCCTTGCGAGCGAAGGGGGAATGGGTCTGGTAATAGAGGATCATGTCTATCTCGCTGGATCTGGTGTGAATTCCTGGTCCTGCGCAGAGATATTGCATTCAGCGTGATAAAGGCGCTCTGTTTTGCAACCACGACTGCAAGTTTGTTTCGTCAAGATCTGTTTCGCCGGATGGGCCTTCGGCCGACAAACGCGTGCCGCTGCCGTCCAGCGCACAAATCGTCATTCCGACCCGGTCAATGGCAGTGCGGCCAAACGTTTTTCCAGGAACAGAACTTCGGCCAGGCCCGGTGCGATGGCGATCGCGCGCCGATAGGCGTCTGCGGCCTCGGCATGTTTGCCCACTGACGCCAAAAGCGCCGCGTGCGCCGCATGCCACGGCTGGTAGTCCGCAAGTTCTGCTGCGAGCCCCTCGACGATCGCCAGCCCGCGGGCAGCATCGCCCGCCTCGGCCACGGCCACAGCGGCGTTGAGCGAGACCACCGGTGTCGGCTCAAACCGGAAGAGGGCGGCATAAAGCGCGGCGATTTGCGGCCAGTCGGGTCCTCCCTCACCCAGCCGGCAATCGGCGATGGCAGCCTTGATCTGGTATGGGCCGGGGCTTCGTCGGCTCACGGCGCGCGCAAGAAGGGCGCGGCCCTGTGCGATCTGCGCCTGGTCCCATAGATTGCGATCCTGTTCGCTCAGCGGAAGGCTTGCCCCGTCAGCACCGATCCGTGCCGCGCGGCGTGCGGCGGTCAAGAGGATCATCGCCAGCGCACCCTCGATTTCCGGGTCCGCCGGGCGCAGCCGGTCGATCATCCGCATCAGATACTCGGCTTCCAGACACAGATCCCTTGGACCTTCCGTCGCCGCGAGATAGCCGGTCGTGAAAATCAGGTAGATCGTGGTCAACACGGCGTCCAGCCGCGCCGGCCAGTGCTCGGCCGTCGGCACGAAAAACGAGATGCCGGCGCCCGCGATCTTGGCCTTGGCGCGGCTGATGCGTTGGCCCATCGTCGGCTCGTGGTCCAGGAAGGCACGGGCTATTTCGGTGGTGGAGAGCCCGCAGACTGTCCGCAAGGTCAGTGCCACGCGTGACTTCAGCTCAAGCGCCGGGTGGCAGCAGACGAAGATCAGGCGCAGGCGCTCGTCGGGAATGTCTTCAGGGTCCGCTTCCTCGCGAACGATGAGTTGCGCCAGTGCCTCGGCCTTGCCGATATCACGGCGAGCGGCGCGCAGGCGATCAAGCGCCTTGCGCCGGGCAACTGTCAAAAGCCAGCCCTGCGGCGATGCCGGCATGCCCGTCCGGCCCCAATGCGACAGCGCCGAAACGGCTGCCTCCTGCAGCGCGTCCTCTGCCAGCGACAAGTCACGCAGGTTGGCGACAAGGATGGCAAGCATCCGCCCCCGATCGGCCCGCAGCGTGCTGTCGAGCAACTTCGCCACTGCGATGGCCCTGGGGACGGCTTGTGTCATGGATCGAGTGTCATGGATCAGGTGCCATGGATCATGATCATCGGGGATTAGCTCGCCGGGTTGTAGTCCATGAGCGGACGCACCTCGATCGTGCCGAAATGCGCCGAGGGTATCAACGCTGCGTAGGTGAGCGCCGCATCCAGGTCCGCGACATCGATGACATAATAGCCGCCGAGATGCTCGTGCGTTTCGGCAAACGGACCATCCATGGTTTCGACCTTGCCGGACTTGATGCGCAGCGACGTTGCGGTTTCGACCCCCTGCAGGCCTTCGCCCGACCGCAGCACGCCGTCCTCCTTCATCCGCGCGTTGGCGGCGAAGAACCCCGCCATCATCTCGTGGAAGGCGGGCGTGCCATAGGCCGGTTCTTTTTGAGGGTCGTTATAGATCAGCAGCATATATTGCATGGTTTCATCTTTCGATTGGGTGCAGCCTTCAAAGGCCGACGATGTTGGCGCCCAGGCAGACCATGGCGTTGAGCGCAGCAAGGATGTTGGTGCCGTTTCCGACGTAACGAAGCGGGTGCCCTGCATTGTCAGCCTTCAGGCCGAAGGGGTGCGCAATCCGCCCGATCAGCAACAGCGCGCCCGAGATATGCAGATACAGCGCCGGAGCCCCCATGCCTTCGGCAAGGATCATCAAAATGACGACGAACGCCGACCATTCAGCGCAATTGCCATGTTGGCGGATACGCTGAAGCAAAAGGGCATTTCCGCCGTCACCAAACGATACGCCCTGCGCGGATCGCATCGCGCTGACGCGGAACCACAGGATCAGATAGATCGCCGCCACGGGCAGCGCATAAAGCGGTGTCACAGTAAAAATCATGGTCTCTCCAATGGGATTGAATAGTCTGAGCGCTCGATGGACGTCCGCGCTTCGCAAATTTCGACATGGTGCTAAATTTTTTTCGGAAATTTTTGAGGATCGGCCGGCGGGACCATGCACGACCTGTGGAATCCATGCAAGGAGAGGTCGTATTTTAGAAACGATGCACGCAAAAGCGAGCGCCGCGCGCACGCTGGCGACGAGCCTGGCGATGGATCATGACCGCCTCGCGGGATCCGGCACGCGCGCGTGTTCCCGCGAAGAGATGGGCTTTGGCGGCGATGCAGGCGTCCTCATGCATCGCCACGCTGCAGGAGCGGTTCGTCAGAACCTACTTCATCGGATCGCCCTTGAGGCGATTGAGTTCGATGCCCCTGGCAACGAGCCGGGCGACCTGTGCTGCGTCGACGTCATCGGTGCTGCGCAGGCGGATATAGGCCATGTCACCCTTGCCGCCGCCCTTCTCCATGCGAGGATCAAGATCGAGCATGTCAGCTCCGCGCCAGAAGCCGAAGGTGACGGAGTCCTTTGTGCCCTTGAGCAGGCAGACAGCGCCGCCGGCGTCGTAGACGGGATGCCCCCATTTGACGATGTCCGTCAGCCCGCCCACCGCGAGGATAGCATCATGCAGGCGTTTCGCCACGTCGGCGGGAACGCCGGAAAGGCCGGCAATGTAGTCGTTGACTGTCTTGGTCATGGTCGTCTTTCTATCGCTTGCCGTTAGTTCTTGAGCGGGATGAGCGCGCGCAGGCGCGGATCCCGAAGCCAGAGGCCGCCCCAGGCGATCACGCCGAGATAGAAGCCGAAAAGCAGATGGGTGAAGAGCGGGCTGCCGGCGCGCAGATGCGTCGCCATCGCGCCACCGAGATAGCCGGTGAGCAGAATGGCGCCGAGGATCGAGGTGCGCGGGATCACATAGAGCACCGTGCATAGCAATGTGAGAATGCCGAGCAGACGTGCCAGGCCCTGGTCGGCCGAGTAGCCGAGCGCGACCATGGTTTCGGTGACGACGGCAAGCGGCACGAGCTTGATGGCCGCATCGAAGATCAGGAAGGCGACAAGCAGGCCGCTGAGGAAGCGGCCGAGGATGATCGACTTTGCCGTCGGGGCTGGCACTGCAAGGCTGGTGGTCATGGGTTTCTCTCCTTGGATTTCGTTCTCGGTCCAAGGACGAAACCGCATGCGGGATCCCGACAGCGGCCGTCAGATTTTTCTTTCGGAGATCTCGATGCCAGGCGTTTCATCGAGCTTGTCGAGCTGCATGCGGATGTAAGCGCATTCGGCCGCGTTGGTGGCGAGTGCGATCGCATGGTCGAAGGCGACGCGCGCTTCGCGAACCTTGCCAAGCTGCTTCAGGAGATGGCCGCTCAGGCCATGGAAATAGAAATAGCCGGAGAGCTTCTCCGCCAAGGGCGCGATCATCGCCAGCGCCGCTTCCGGGCCCTGACGCTTCGAAACCGCCACGGCGCGGTTGAGCGTGATCACCGGTGATGGCTGCAGTCGTTCGAGCGCCTGGTAGAGCAGGTCGATCTGCGCCCAGTCGGTCTCACCCGCCCGTTCGGCGCGGGCATGCAGCGCCGCGATCGCCGCCTGGATCTGGTAGGCGCCCGGTTGACGGTACTGCATCGCCCTGTCGATCAGCGCCAAGGCCTCGTCGATCAGCGGGCGGTCCCACAGGCCCCGGTCCTGGTCTTCGAGCAGGATGACGGCGCCATCGGCATCGAACCGGGCGCGTGCCCGCGAATGCTGGATCATCAGCAGCGCCGTCAGCCCCATGATCTCCGGCTCGGCCGGGAACAGCTGAAGCAGCAGGCGTCCGAGCCGGATCGCCTCCTGGCACAGGTCGGCCGAGACGCTTTCCGGTCCGTTCATCGCCGAATAGCCCTCGTTGAAGACGAGGTAGATCATCGTCGCGACGGCGGCGAGCCGGTCTGACCGATCGGCCGCATCCGGGGTCTCGAAGGCAAGGCCGGCGGCGGCGACACGCGACTTGGCCCGGGTGATCCGCTGTTCCATCGCCGCCTCGCTGACGAGGAAGGCGCGGGCGATCTGCTTGACCGAAAGGCCCGAAACGATGCGCAGCGCCAGCGCGATCTGCTGCGTTGCCGGCAGCGCCGGATTGCTGCAGACGAACAGCAGGCGAAGAATGTCGTCGCGATAGTGGGAGCCGTCGAGCTGGTCGGCGAGCGCGCCCTCCTGATCCTCAAGGTCGGAAAGAATTTCCTCCGGCGGCAGCGCCGTCTCGCGGGACTGGCGGCGCACCTTGTCGATGCCGCTGTTGCGGCCGACGAAGATCAGCCAGGCGGCGGGGTCGCGCGGCGGGCCGCTCTTCGGCCAGGTCTTCAAAGCCCGGATACAGGCCTCCTGAAACGCTTCTTCGGCGGTGTCGAGGTTGCGGAAATAGCGCAACAGCGCGCCCACGGCCTGCGGCCGGGCCGAAACAAGTGCGAGGTCTATCCAGGCTGTGTCTGTCATGAAGCAAGCTCACTGGGTTTGTAGATGGCAAGAGGACGGATTTCGTAGGAGCCAGCAGCCGGGTTGGCGGAGCTCAGATCGCGGGCAAAATCGAGTGCTTCATCGACAGACGCGCAGTCGATGACGTAGAAGCCAAGCAATTGCTCTTTCGTCTCGGCAAACGGGCCATCGATTACGATCGTCTCGCTGTGACTGTGCCGGAGCGTCGTCGCCGACGTCGTCGGCATCAAGCGCGCCACTGGTCCAAGCCGGCCTGCCTCCGCATATTTGCTCTGTACGGCCAACAGATCATGCATGACTTTTTCGTCCTGCTCCTTGGTCCAGGCGTTCGTGACATCTTCTTGATTGTAGCAAAACACGGCGTAAAGCATCGGAACTCCAGCTCCTGAAACAAAGACGGTGGCGGCAAGCAATAGCCGACAACCGGGATGAAAAAAACAGGGCCGGTGGTGCTTTCGCCCACCGGCCCGCAATGCGTGTAAATCAGAAACGCTCAAGCGTTGTCGCGGCACTCTAACTTGGTGTCGATGGCCGGCCGGGAAAAGAGGCGCAAAAGCCGCCCGTCAATCGCCGCCAGACCAGCTGTGATCAAGGTCATGCCGAGAAAGTGCTTGGGTTCCAGCGTTTCGCCGAGGAACAGGGCGCCAAGCAGGATGGCGCTGACCGGGATCAGGAAGGTCACCAGCATCAGGTTTGTGACACCGGCAGTCTCAAGGATGCGGAAGAACAGGACATAGGCGAGCGCCGTGGAAATGAGCGCGATGCCGACGATCGCCGCCCAGACGTCGAAGCCGGGCATGGGAAGCGTCCAGGGATGATCGATCAGCAGTGACAGCGGGATCAGCATGGTGCTTGCGGCCGAGACCTGGCCGGTCGCCGTCACGATCGGCGCCACGCCCATGCGCTTGAAGCGGCGGGCAAAGACACCGGCGAGCGCATAGGAAAGCGCTGCACCGAGCACGGCGACCTGGGCAAGCAGGTTCGAACCGAGCCCACCGAGCGCCGCCGGGCCGATCATCATCGCAACCCCGAGGAAGCCGACGACGACACCGGCAAAACGGTTGGCTGTCAGTTTCTCGTCATCGGTCAGGAGATGCGCGACGATCACGCCGAAAAGCGGCGTGGTCGCATTGAGGATCGAGGCAAGGCCACTGGCGATATGCGTCTGCCCCCAGACGATCAACGAGAAGGGGATGAGATTGTTGAGCAGACCCATGCCGAAGAAAGCGACCCATACGCGCGGGTCGCGCGGCATCGACAGCCCCATCAGACGAACGAAGGCGAACAGCGCGAGCGCCGCGAGACTGACGCGGAGCGCCACGATCGTGACCGGCGGCAACGCCTTGACGGCGACGCCGATGAAGAAGAACGAACCGCCCCACAGAATGGAGAGCAGGATCAACATGCCCCATTCCCGGGCGCCCATGACCTTGGCCTGCGTTGCTTGCGTCATTGCCTTAACCCTCGTTTGTTTGTCAGGCTAAACCGTGATGGCATCGACCATCTTGACTTTGTGCCATTATTCTCAGGATATTGAGCTTCGAACAAACGATCATTTCTCGACACATGATTGAGTTTGGCTAAACCATGGCGACATCCCTTCCCTCCCTCGCCTCGCTGCGCGCCTTCGAGGCGACGGCGCGCCATTCGAGCGTGACGAAGGCCGCACAGGAACTCAACGTGACGCCTGGCGCGGTCAGCCTGCAGGTGCGCGAACTGGAGCAGACGCTTGGCGTGCCGCTTTTTGAGCGCCGGCCGAGACAGTTGGTGCTGACGGAGGACGGCAGCACCTATTTCGCGACACTCAGGCGCGCGTTCCGGATGATGCGCGAAGCGACCGAGGAGCTGACGGCACGCAAGCGCGCGCCGGTGCTGACGGTGAGCTGCACGCCCACTTTTGCCGCCCAATGGCTGGTCCCGCGCATCGGCGCCTTCGAGCTGCAGGTGCCTGGCATCGACGTGCGCATCAGCACCACCAACCGGCTGACGGACTTCAACGCCGACGGGGTCGACATTGCCATCCGCCACGGGCTTGGCCGCTATGACGGGCTCGTCAGTGAACGGCTGATCGATGACGACCCGGTCCCGGTCCTTCACCCGGCATTACGCGCAAGGAACCCGCTCGACATGCCGGGCGACCTCGCCGCGCATGTGCTCCTGCACGATGTGCACCGTCAGGATTGGAGGCTGTGGCTGGATGCGGCAGGCGCCGACGGGGTGGACGCCGGACGAGGGCCAGTCTTCGTCAACAGCAACGGCGCCATCGAGGCAGCCAAGGCCGGCGACGGCGTTGCACTGGTGCGCCTGTCGCTGGTCACGCGCGAGCTTGCGGAGGGCGTGCTGGAAGCCCCCTTCCCCGAGGGCGTCATGACCGGGCTTGCCTATCATCTCGTGTACCCGCCGGCGGCTCTCGACCGGCCGCCGGTCACGGCCTTTCGTGCCTGGATCATCGAGCAGGCGCGGGCCGAACAGGGCGTGGGAAATCCAGCGGCCAAGCACTCGCCGCGGCCGGCACTGAAAACGGTCCGGTAAAACAAAAAAGCCCGGGCGAACCCGGGCTTTTTTCGGCAATCCGCCGCGACTATTCGTTGATCAGGCGCTTCAGCAGCTCGATCTCATGGCTGAGCTTGGTGTCACCCGAAATCAGCTCCTCGATCTTGCGCACGGCATGCAGCACGGTCGTATGGTCGCGTCCGCCGAAGCGACGGCCGATCTCCGGGAAGGAGCGCGGCGTCAGCGTCTTCGACAGATACATGGCGATCTGGCGCGGCTTGACGATGACACGGGTGCGGCGGTTGGAGACAAGCTCCTGGCGCGAGACGTTGTAGTGCTTGGCGACGACGCGCTGGATGTCCTCGATGCGGACGCGGCGGGGTTCGCCGGCGTTGACGAGGTGGCCGAGCAGTTCATCGACGCGCTCGATCGAGAGCTGCGGCTCGAAGGAGCGGCGGAACAGGAGCTGGTTGAAGGCGCCTTCCAGTTCGCGGCCGCTGGCCGTCACGTTGCGTGCCACATGGCTGAGGATTTCGCCGGGAATGTCGAGCGAACCGTCGTCCTGACGGGCCGTGTCCAGGCGACGCTTCAGCATTTCCAGGCGCATGTCGTAGTCCGGGCCGTCCATCTCGATGGCGACGCCGCCCTGGAGACGCGAACGAACGCGGCTGTCGAGCGATTCCAGTTCCCACGGTGCGCGGTCGGCGGCGACGACGACCTGCTTGGCGGAATCGAGCAGCATGTTCAGGAGATGGCAGAACTCATGCTGGATCGACTTGCCCTGCAGGAACTGCATGTCGTCGATGATCAGGAGATCGATGTTGCGCAGCGACTCCTTCAAGGACAGCGCGTCGTTGTCGCGGATCGCGGTGGCGAAACGCCACATGAAATATTCGGCCGTCAGGTAGACGACGCGCGGTGCACGCGCGCTCTGCAGCGCCTGGATGGCGATCGCCTGCAGAAGGTGCGTCTTGCCGAGGCCGACGCTCGAATGGATGAAGAGCGGGTTGAACCGCACCGCACCGGCGCCGGCTTCCGCGATCGTCCGGGCGGCGGCAAGCGCCACGCGGTTCGAGGACCCCTCGACGAAGCTCTCGAAATTGTAGCGCTGGTCGAGCGGCGAGCCGAAAAGCGGCGCCTGGGTCGGCTTCTGCATGCTTGCGACGGTCGCCGCGGCAACACTTGCCACCGGCTGGGCTGCGGCCGGACGGCGCGCGGGCTGGGCCGGAGCTGCTTCTGCCGCCTGCGGCAGCACATCTTCCTGGGTGGTCGGACGGGCGCCACGGGTTGCCGTGCGCACCAGGATCTCGATCTTCATGATCTCGCCGTCTTCCTGCTGGAAGATCGAGGTGATGAGGTCGAGATAACGGTTGTTGATCCAGGACTTCAGGAACGTGGTCGGCACCGAAAGGCGCACAACGCTCTTGGATACGGAATGGAGCTTCAGACGCCCAAACCAGCTTGCAAAGACATCCGGACCGACTTGAGCTTTGAGACGCGCACTTACCCGCTCGAACAGTGCGTCGTGCCTCATGTCGATTTTTTCCCCCGCCGCCTGAGATAGATTGCTTCCGGCCTGAAATGCGTCTCCTTCTTTCTGAAGTGCGCCCGCCGTCACCAAATTCATCTGCATTTTGCCGCCTTCCAATTCATGTTCAGATGCCGTCATCGCTGCCGGCCTCATCTCTTATGTCCGTCGCCCGCGGCGCCTTCGAAGGCCATGCCGCTTTCGCCGAACGTCACAGTCGCAGACGACGCCGGGCTCCTCATCTCCCGCCTCGCTGCGCGCTACGCGCACCCACCTGCCCTTCGGGCCGGAGGATGTCCCCTCGCGCCTCTTGTCAACAATCCCTTCGACGCGCTCCCGCGCCGTACCGGATCCTCCTCCTCGTCAACAGCTCCTCGCACCCTCGTACGAAGCGATGAGCCGCGCGTTGGACCTTGGCCTCGTGTCGGGCGCCGCTTGCACCCTCCATCGAGACCGCCTGCATGTTTCCTTTGTCGTAGCCGATCAAAGGGCAGGATAGGCAGCCGTCAAAGCGCCGCAGCGACCTTCAGGCGTCCGACCGGACGCACGGTGCTGCAGATGGCCGCCTCACAATCACAGGACGAAAGTTTCTCGTCCGGAGTGGTATGAACCATCCGGTTTTTCACCTTCGACTTGTCTGATTGAACGACGCGGAGCCGCCCTGATACAAAGGACAGAAACATCGAAACCATTTCTTCGAAATGGCCTCTTTTGCTTCCTTTTACAGATGTGGTCCGTGTCCCCTGTGGAGGGCATTTAGGCAGGATCGATGGGCAAGATCAATCGCGATTTTTACGCAACCTTAAGCGCCGGCCGTTGACTCTCCGGCCGCCATTTGCTTGCCGCATTCCGAGTCCGAGAAGAATCCCTGTTGAATCAAGGGTTTTGATTTTTCGCTCTTTGCTTAGCTGGCGAAAAAGAAAAAAAATAAAAATTCGCTTGACTCAGAATGGGCCTAACGGACCCCCAGCCAGAGACATCCTTTTGATAAGGACCTCTCACAAGTCATTGAAATAATTATATAAATTTTGTCATCGCACTGACATAAGCCCAAGCCGCCAGATTAACCATCGCAATGACAGAAGTATGAATCCGAAAAGCCCGGCGCAAGGGCCGGGCTCTCGATTAACAGATTTTTCTTAGCCGGATTAGGCCGAAAGCGACTTTACGCGCTGTGCAAGACGCGAAACCTTGCGCGATGCAGTGTTGGCGTGCAGGACGCCCTTGGTGGCTGCGCGCATCAGCTCGGGCTGAGCTGCCTTGAGCGCTGCGGCTGCGACGGCCTGGTCGCCGGTTGCGATCGCTTCTTCTACCTTGCGGATGAAGCCACGGACGCGCGAACGACGGGCCTTGTTCACTGCAGTGCGGCGTGCGATCTTGCGGGTCGCCTTTTTCGCCGAAGTTGTATTGGCCATTTGTGCCTCTCTTCGAAAACTGACATGAACTCCGCCCTCGCCGTGCCGGGTCACTGCGACCTGTCATCAAAGCAATTCGGGAGTATTTCCGGAAAGCCCAGGATGGCGTTCCAAACTGAGGGCGGCGTATAGCGGGAAACGGCCGCCCCGTCAACGCGCATTTTCCAGAATCTGCGCGCCACCCCTTGCGCTAGCGATGCTGGAAGTCCGGCTTGCGCTTGGCGACGAAGGCGGCCATGCCCTCTTTCTGGTCTTCGGTTGCAAACAGCGAATGGAAGAGACGCCGCTCGAAACGCAGGCCTTCGGCAAGGGTCAACTCGAGCGAGCGGTTGACCGCTTCCTTGGCCATCATAACGGCCGGCAGCGAGAAGGACGCAATCTTCTCGGCAGCGGCCAGCGCTTCCTCCATCAGTTTCTCCGGCGCCACCACACGCGATACGAGTCCTGCGCGTTCGGCCTCGGCCGCATCCATCATACGGCCGGTCAGCACAAGATCCATCGCCTTGGCCTTGCCGACGGCGCGCGTCAGGCGTTGGGAGCCGCCCATGCCGGGAATGACGCCGAGGGTGATTTCCGGCTGGCCGAATTTCGCAGTCTCGGATGCAATGATAAAGTCACACATCATCGCCAGTTCGCAGCCGCCGCCGAGCGCATAGCCGGAGACCGCGGCGATCACGGGCTTGCGGGCCGCAGCGACCTGGTCCCAGCCGCCGATGAAGTCGCCGAGATAGCTGTCGACGAAATCGAGCGTCTGCATCTCCTTGATATCGGCGCCGGCGGCAAAGGCCTTCTCCGAGCCGGCAAGGACGACGGCGCCGATCTCCTTGTCGGCATCGAAGGCCTTCAGCGCTGCGGCAAGCTCGCGCATCACGGTCGAGTTCAGCGCGTTCAGCGCCTGCGGACGATTGAGCGTCACCAGGCCGACGCGGCCGCGTGTTTCGACCAGCAGCGTTTCGTAGGTCATTCCTGTTTCCTCCGGTTCATGCACCAGACCGCTCACGGACCGGCGTTCATTTCTGGCAATGCGGGCAATAGAAGGTCGAGCGGCCCGCCTGCACGATCCGCGCGACCGTACCGTCGCAGCCGGGCGTGCGGCAAGCCTCTCCTTCGCGGTCGTAGACGGAGAAGGAGTGCTGGAAGTAGCCGAGCGAGCCGTCGGCCTGGATATGGTCCTTCAGCGACGATCCACCGGCGGCAATGGCATCGGCGATGACCTCGCGGATTGCGTCAGTCAGGCGCACCAGCCCGTCCTTCGGCTTGCCGCGCTTGTCGACGAGCGCGCCGGCCGGTTTCAGCGGCGACAGGTGCGAGCGCCACAGCGCCTCGCAGACATAGATGTTGCCGAGACCGGCGATGTTCTTCTGGTCGAGCAAAGCCGCCTTCAGCGGCTGCGCCTTGCCCGAGAAGCGTGCGGCGAGATAGGCGGCATCAAGCACGTTTCCGGTCGGCTCCTCGCCGAGCGCACGAAAATAGGCGTGGTTTGCCACCGTGTCGCGGCGAGCAAGGTCCATGAAGCCGAAACGGCGCGGGTCGTTGTAGATCACCCGAACCGGGCCTTGCGCGCCGTCGAGATGGAAAATGACGTGATCGTGCTTTTCGTCCTTGCCGCGCGGATGGTGGAATTCGCCCGGCGTTGCTGCCGCCGGTCCCACCTCGATGCGGAAGGAGCCGGACATGCCGAGATGGGCGATGATCACGTCGCCGGCTTCCAGATCGATCATCAGATATTTGGCGCGACGCGACAGCGAGACGATGCGCTGGCCGGCAACGGTCGAGGAGAAATTCTCCGGGAAAGGAAATCGCAGATCCGGACGGCGCAGTTCCGCATTGACCAGCAGCGCCCCCTCCATGGTCGGCGCCAGGCCGCGCTTGACGGTTTCGACCTCGGGCAACTCCGGCATGCATGCACTCCTTCGATCTCAGCCACCGGATGCGGTGGTTGGCATTTCCTTGGCGGCCTTCTTATCCTATAGGGGTGCGCTATGCCGCAGCCGCGGTCCCGCCCACGAGATAGCGTGTGACGGGCCTTTTCGCTATGGTGCCGGAAAAATTGGTTCAGGTGGAGTTCTTCGTATGACGGATCAGCGCGTATCGGCCGATGGCGGCATGGAAACATCGTTCGGTTTCCGCAACGTCGGCACGGGCGAGAAGCAGCCGCTCGTCAACGACGTCTTCCACAAGGTCGCGAAGCGCTACGACATCATGAACGACGTGATGTCGGCGGGCCTCCACCGCGCCTGGAAGGACGCGATGATCGCCGCCCTCAACCCGCCACGCCGCGAGGGTTACAGGACCCTCGACGTTGCCGGCGGCACCGGCGACATCGCCTTCCGCATTATCGAGGCCTCCGACCGCAAGGCACATTCGACCGTGCTCGACATCAACGGCTCGATGCTGGCGGTCGGCGCCGAGCGGGCCGAGAAGAAGAAGCTCTCCGCCAATCTCGATTTCGTCGAGGCCAATGCCGAGGACCTGCCCTTCGAGGCCAACACTTTCGACGCCTATACGATCGCGTTCGGCATCCGCAACGTGCCGCGCATCGACGTGGCGCTGAAGGAAGCATACCGGGTGCTGAAGCGCGGCGGCCGCCTGCTGGTGCTGGAATTTTCCGAAGTCGAAATGCCGCTGCTCGACCGCTTCTATGACGCATGGTCGTTCAACGCGATCCCCAAGTTCGGCAAGCTGATCACCGGCGACGAGGCGCCCTACCAGTATCTGGTGGAATCGATCCGCAAGTTCCCGAACCAGAAGGACTTCGCGACGATGATCAAGGAGGCGGGTTTCTCCCGCGTTTCCTTCACCAATTACACCGGCGGCATCGCAGCGCTGCATTCCGGCTGGAAAATCTGATCCCGATGAGCACGCCTGGAGCATATATCCGCCTCGCGCGGATCGGCTGGGTTCTCGTGCGCGAAGGCGTCGTCTCCGCCGTCCCGACCGAACATCTGCCGCCCTTTGCCCGTTTTGCCCAGAAGGCGGCCGGACTTTTGGCGCGCCGCAGGGTTCCGGGGGAAGAGCGCAGCGACCGGCTGTCGCGCGCCGTCGCCCGTCTCGGCCCTTCCTATGTGAAGATCGGTCAATTCCTTGCAACCCGCCCCGACGTCGTCGGCGCGGAGTTTGCCGCCGATCTGTCGCTGTTGCAGGACCGCATGGCGACCTTCCCGCAGAACGAGGCGAAGGCCGCGATCCAAGGCTCGCTCGGCCGGACGGTCGACGATCTCTACGCCGAATTTTCCGAGCCGATGGCTGCGGCCTCGATCGCCCAGGTGCATCCGGCGATCGTGATGCGCGACAGCGGGCGAGAGAAGGTCGCCGTCAAGGTGATCCGTCCCGGCGTGCGCCAGCGTTTCGCTTCCGACATCGAGGCGATGTATCTGGTCAGTCACATGCAGGAACGCTTCCTGCCCTATACCCGCCGGCTGAAACCGGTCGAGGTGACCAAGACGCTGGAGCAGACGACCAAGATCGAGATGGATCTTCGCCTGGAGGCGGCCGCCCTTTCCGAACTTGGCGAGAACACCAAGGACGATTCCGGCTTCCGCGTGCCGAAGGTCGACTGGGAGCGGACCGGGCGTGACGTTGTCACCATGGAATGGATCGACGGCGTCAAGATGTCGGATATCGAGGGGCTGAAGGCGGCCGGCCACGATCTCAACCTTCTCGCCGAAGTCCTGATCCAGTCCTTCCTGCGCCACACGCTGCGCGACGGCTTCTTCCATGCCGACATGCACCAGGGCAATCTTTTCGTCGATGACGCCGGCCATATCGTCGCGGTCGACATGGGCATTGTCGGCCGTCTCGGTAAGAAGGAGCGCCGGTTCCTGGCCGAAATCCTCTTCGGCTTCATCACCCGCGACTACCAGCGCGTCGCCGACGTGCATTTCGAAGCGGGCTATGTGCCCTCGCACCACGATGCTGCGAGTTTCGCCCAGGCGATCCGCGCGATCGGCGAGCCGATCCACGGCCAGCCGGCCGAAACCATCTCGATGGCGAAGCTTCTGACGCTGCTTTTCGAGGTCACCGAACTCTTCGACATGCAGACGCGCCCCGAGCTCGTCATGCTGCAGAAGACTATGGTGGTCGTCGAAGGGGTCGCACGCACACTCAATCCGCGCTTCAACATGTGGAAGGCGTCTGAACCGGTCGTCGGCAAATGGATCCGCGACAATCTCGGACCGAAGCGCATCGTCACCGACCTGCGCGACGGCCTGCATGCCGCACTGCGGCTGGCCGAAGCCGCGCCTGAAATCGCCGCTCGCACGGAGAAGTTTTCGAGCGAGATCATGGCGATGAGCGAAAACGGCCTGCGTTTCGATGCGGAGACCGCGCATGCGATCGGCAAGGCGGAGGCGAAACACACGCGCTCCGGCCGCATCGCGCTTTGGCTGATCGCCGCCACGCTCGTCTATATCGCCTGGCAGGTGACCTGACCGTCAGCAATCCGGTCGCCGAACCGGCTTGCTTTTCTACCCTCGCTTGCTATCGTCCCCTCATGGACAATCGCTCGATGCTCGCAATGGTGCTTTGCACGCATACCCCAGGGGTGTGCGGGAGACCTGTTGCGCTGACTTAAGGCGAAATGTCCCCCCACCAACCCTGCCGAGGCGAGCAGGGTTGGTCCTGTTTCCTCGGAGCCAAGAGAGGAAACAATGACCGAGGCGAACGACCCTTCAGATATCAGCATCCGCGCGGCCCGCGTCGTCGATTTCGAAGCGATCTCGGCGCTGATGAGCCAACCGGGCATCCGCGCAGGCACGCTGCGCCAGCCGTTCTCCAATCCGGAACAGACACGCAAGTGGCTGGAGACCCTTTCGGACGACAGCATCGTCATCGTCGCCGAGCGCGCCGGTCGGATCCTCGGCCTGGCCGGGCTGCACCGCAGCAAGGGGCGCCGGCATCATTCGGCAGCCCTTGGGATCAGCGTCGACGACAATCATCGCGGCGAAGGCATCGGTAAGTCGTTGCTAACCGCTCTGATCGATGCCGCCGACAACTGGCTCGGCATCAGCCGCATCGAGCTTACGGTCTTTACCGACAACGAGCCCGCGATCGCGCTCTACCGCAGGGCCGGCTTCGAGATGGAGGGCACGCACCGGGCCTATGCGCTGCGGCACGGCGTTCTCGCCGACGTTTTCGCGATGGCGCGTATCCGCGACCCGGCAGGGCCACGCGCCGCCTGAAGAGCACGACACTCGGCGACAGCTTAGGCTGTGGCCGGCGGAGCGCGCCTTCACGCATCCGCCGGCACCATCCTGTTCCATCCGGAACTGCGAATATATCGGCTTCATGCGACTTTCGTCTCATGGATGACGAAGGATCATCCCACCCATCCGGAGGAGAGATCATCATGCGCAAGTTCATCGTCGCAGCCGCTGTCGCCGTCACCGCCGCCATCTCCTTTGCAGCACCGTCTCAGGCCGGCGGTTTCTCGATCGGCTTCAGCGACGGCTATTACGGCCATGGCTGGAACGGCCGTGTCGGCTATGTCGACAGCTATTATGGCGGGCCTTACTACTACGAGGACGAACCCTATTGCTTCCTGAAGACGGTGAAGCGCTACGACAGCTACGGCAACCGCTACTACAAGAAAATCCGCATCTGCCGCTAAGCGACAGAATGAGGGAGGGCGCTTGAGAGCCCGGCCGCCATGCGGCCGGGCTTTTGCATTCCCACCCCCACCGGCGTCAAAACAATTCCGCTGCGCGGAAATCTGGTGTAGCTCGAATGCCAAGCCATTCTGAATTCCGCAATCGAGGAGGGTCGTCCATGGATCTTGGCATCGCTGGAAAACGCGCGCTGGTGCTCGGCGGCAGCAAGGGGCTGGGGCGCGGCATTGCCGAGGCTCTTGCCGGCGAAGGCGTCATCGTGGCGCTGACCGGCCGCGATGCGGCATCGGCCGCCAAGGTGGCAGCCGACATCAGCCCTTCGGCGCGCGGCTATGCCCTCGACCTCTCGAAACCCGAAAGCCTCGATGGCCTGCTGGACCAGCTCGAAGCCGATTTCGGCGCGATCGACATTCTGGTGCTGAATGGCGGCGGGCCGCCACCTTCGCCTGCCTCGGTCATCGAACCGGACTTCTGGCGGGCGCAATTCGAGACCATGGTACTGGCTGGCATGCGCATCACCGGACGACTGCTGCCCGGCATGCGGGAACGCCAGTTCGGGCGCATCATTGCCGTCGCCTCCACCAGCATCCGCGAGCCGATCGTCGGGCTCACCGCGTCGAACGCACTCAGAAGTGCGGTTGCCGGCTGGCTGAAGACGCTTGCCGGCGAAGTCGCGGCCGACGGCGTGACCGTCAACTTGCTTCTGCCGGGGCGGCTTGCCACCGACCGCACGCTCAGCTTCGACCGGATGGACGCCGAAAGCGAAGGGCTCGATATCGCAACGGTCGCAGCCCGCAGCCAACGCGACATCCCGATCGGCCGCTACGGCACACCGGCGGAATTCGGGGCGGCCGCGGCCTTCCTTGCCGGCCGTCAGGCAAGCTACATCACCGGCGTGGCGTTGCCCGTCGATGGCGGCCTCAGCCGTTCGATGCTCTGATACGGTTCAGGACATTTCCGTCGACGGCTCCTCGTCCCGGCTGTCATCGCCGATGAGCGCTGAGAGATCCTCTGCCAACCGCGTGACCAGAGCGCCGGCCTCCGGCCGGTAATAGAGCCCGATCTCCATCGTCTCGATCATCGGCAGCCCGTCCTGCGGCTTCACCACCCGGTGCCGGTCGTGGACGACGCGGGCCGGCAGCAGGCTGATGCCGAGCCCATCGGCAACGGCCGACTGAATGCTGGCAAGGCTGGAGCTGGTATAGCTCACGCGCCAGCGTCGCCCTGAGGCATCCAGTGCCGCCACCATGTCGTCGCGATAAAGCCCGCGCGGCGGAAAGACGACGAGCGGCAGAGGATCGAGCGCCAGAACAGGATGGGCGGCGCTATCGATCCAGCATAGGTTTTCCTGCCACCGCTGCACCGCCTCGCCTGAGCCACGGCGCTGCTTGACGACGACGATATCGAGCTCGCTGCGATCATAGAGTGACCGCAGCTCGCGGCTGAGCCCACTCGTCACTTCGAGCCTGACATTGTCATGCCGGCGGGCAAAGGCCGAAAGCATGCGGGTCGTGCGACCGGCGGCAAAGTCTTCGGGCAGGCCGAGGCGCAGCGTCGCGGCGACCGATGCGCCGGAGAGAAGCTGCCGCGCCTCTGCATCGAGCGCCAGCATGCGCCGCGCATAGCCGATCAACTGCTCGCCCGCTTCCGTCAGGCGGACCTGACGATGGCTGCGTTCGAGCAACCGATGACCGGCCTGTTCTTCCAGCCGCAGGACTTTCTGACTGACGGTCGACTGTGTGGAATTGAGCCGGCCGGCGGCAGCGGTGAAACCACCGCAATCGGCCACCGCCGCGAAAGCTCTCAGCAGATCCAGATCGAAAGGGTGACCATTCATATCTCCACTTGATAGCATTCATACATTTAATTTCCAAATGAATGCGGCAGTGCCTAAGGTCGCGGACGGGAGGGCCATGCCGGGCGCGGGAGACGTTCGGCGACGACGCGTGTCTTGCGCCCTTGAAAAGGTCACGGATCGGCTCAAGTAAGCACGAGATCGCGATGAGCGAGAGCGGCATGGACGGAGCCCCTTCCGGGTTTCCTCGTTTCGCTCGTAACCGCAACCATTGCGATCGGTCGATCCATTCGACCGGCCTGCATGATCGGAAAGACCAAATGCGACCAAGACTTTTCGGCTCGCTGATCGGCGCATCGATTGCCGCCTTCAGCCTTGCACCTCAAACCGTGGGGGCTTCGATGCTTGAAAACCAACTGATCTCCGCCGCCGAGACCGGCGATCCGGACAAGGTGAAGGCGCTGCTCAAGGAAGGCGCAAGCATCGAAGCGCGCGACGCCAGCGGTGCGACGGCGCTGCTCGCCGCCACCCATGAAAATCGCGTCGATGCGGCGCGTGCCCTGATCGAGGCCGGCGCCGACGTCAACGCCAAGGACAAGATCCAGGACAGCCCCTACCTCTATGCCGGCGCGCGCGGGCATCTCGAGATCCTGAAGCTGACGCTTGCCAATGGCGCCGACCTCAAGAGCACCAACCGCTATGGCGGAACGGCGTTGATCCCGGCCGCCGAGCGCGGCCATGTCGAGACCGTCAAGACCTTGATCGAAGCCGGCATCGACGTCGATCACGTCAACCGCCTCGGCTGGACCGCACTGCTCGAAGCCATCATCCTCGGCAGCGGCGGCGAAAAACACACCGAGATCGTACGCCTGCTGATTGCTGCCGGCGCCGACGTGAACCTTGCCGATGGCGAGGGTGTCAGCCCGCTGACCCATGCCCGCCAGCGCGGCTATGGCAAGATCGAGAAGCTGCTGGCCGACGCCGGCGCGCGCTAGAAAGAACTCCCATGACCCAGGAACAGACCTATCTGGCCGAGGCGGTAACGCTTGCCCGCCGCAACGTCGAGAAAGGCGGACGCCCCTTCGGCGCCGTCGTCGTCAAGGATGGCGAGATCGTCGGTCGCGGCGTCAACGAGATGCTGTCATCCGGCGACCCCACTTCGCATGCGGAACTGAACGCGTTGCGCGAGGCCGCCCAGAACCTTCGCTCCCCGCGGCTCGAAGGCGCCGCCGTCTATGCCAGCGGCCAGCCCTGCCCGATGTGCCTTGCCGCCATGCGCATGGCCGGGATCACCGAGATCGCCTATGCGAACTCGAATGCCGACGCCGAGCCCTTTGGCCTCTCGACCGCGGCGATCTATGCGGAACTGGCAAAGCCGCTTGCCGAGCAGGCCATGCGCTTCCGCCATGTGCCTGTCGACGATGCAGGGACGGCACCGCTTTACGCGGCCTGGCAAGAGCGACAGGCCAAGGCCTGAGCCGCCGGGTCAACGCCCGGCGATCCGGATGTGAACAGCCGGGGCGGCCGACGGCCGCCTCGGGCCTTCTTTTCAGTCCAGAGGTTCGGGGAAACGATGCCCCTTGCCGAACACACGTGCCGGCTGTAATCGCATAGGCGTTTCTTCCTTTTGCTCTGCCCCATCCTTAAAGGAGACCGGGCGGCTTCCAGCCAGCAGGTGCCCGTGATGACTGCCTATTCCGAAAAAGCCGGCCGCTTCGTCGCGCTGCTTCTCATCGCGGGCTCCGGCGTGGTGACGATCGCCAAGGGCATGAGCCTGACCTTCCTTGCGATCCGCCTCCAGCGTGACTTCGGCCTCACCCCCGCCAGCATCGGCGCGTTGATCGGCGTGGGTCCGCTGCTCGGCGCGATCGTCAGCCCCTTCGCCGGCACACTCTCGGACCGGATTGGCCGAAAAGCCGTGCTGACCGTCGCACTCTTCATGGCCGGACTGGCGCTGGCCGGGCTCGGACTGGCACAATCGATCGCCGCCTTCGCGCTGGCCCATATCGTCTCAGCCGTTGCCGCCGCCGTTTTTGAGCCGGTCGCGCGTGCCTTGATGAGCGATGCGGCGCCTGAACATCTGCGCCTCAAGGTTTTCTCCTGGCGCTATCTCGCCATCAATGCCGGCTGGGCGATCGGGCCGTTGATCGGCGTATCGGTCGGTGCGGCCTACGTGACGCTGTTCGTCATCGCCGGCGTCATCCATGCAGCCTTCGGTCTCGTGATCTTGCTCACGGTACCCGAGGCCAGCGGCAGGCAGTCCACCGAGACCGAACGAGCGTCAGGGAGTGCCGTTGGCTGGCGCGGACTTGTCGCAGCCTTGCGCGACCGGCGCCTGGTCTTCTTCGTCGTCGGCGGTACCCTGCTTCTCGCCGTTCACGGTCAATGGTCGGTGACCCTGTCGCAATATCTCAACAGCGGCTTCGAGGATGGCATCACGCTCTTTGCGCTTTTGGTTTCGACCAACGCGGTAACGGTGCTGGTCGCCAGCACGCCGGCCCGCTTCGTCATCGAACGGATCGGCGCCCTGCGCGCGCTGTCGCTTGGCAGCCTGCTGTTCCTGATCGGCGAGATCGGGTTTGCCGCCTCGTCCGGAATGGAAATGCTCGTCGCCTCGATGATCCTTTTCACCATCGGCGAGGTGCTGGTCGTGCCCTCGGAATACGTGCTGGTCGACGGCATTTCCAACGCCGGCAACCGGGGCACCTATTTCGGCGCCCATTCGCTCTCGACATTCGGAAACTTCCTCGGGCCGCTCATCGGCGGCCTTGCGCTTGGCGCCGTCGGCGGCGCCGGCATGTTCCTGCTGTTCGGGCTGTTTGCGGCCGCAGGTGCGCTTCTGTTTGCGATCGGCCATTCCATGCCGCCGCCACGGCCCGAGGTCGCGCGCGCCACGACGCTCGACAATGGCGCCGCGACGGGAGATCTCTTGCGGCTGGGACAGTTCGCCTAGCCCTCCGCTACAGGGGATCCTGTCCGGCGGTCGGCCAAGACGCGGCGGTATTCTTTGAACCCGCCAATCGACAAAACCCAATGCCATGCGCCTGAGCGCCATCCCGTCGCGACTGTCTTGCGGCGGGCCGAAACGCTATGCTTGCAGCGTCATCGACCCTCCTTGCCACCATTTCGACACTGCCAACGCCTAAGCACCGCGCCAAAACCGGAGTAAAAACAAGATCATGAGTGCGCCAAGCGAACAGACAGTCCTCAAACAATCGATCGCGGCCACCGTCGTCGTCGGGGTGACGGGCGTTATCTTCGGTCTGCTTTCGGGTTCGGTATCGATCGTGTTCGACGGTGTGTTCTCGGCCGTCGACGCCTCCATGACCCTGCTCGCGCTCGGCGTGACTCAGCTGATCCCGAAGCCGAGCAAGCGCTTCCAGATGGGCTTCTGGCACATCGAACCGATGGTGCTCCTCTTCAATGCCGGCCTGCTGACCCTGCTTTCCTTCTACGCGATGGTGAATGCCGTCGGCTCGCTCCTGTCAGGTGGCAACCACCTCGCCTTCGACTGGGCGATCGCCTATGCCGCCGTCGTCGTGGTGATCTGCGCCGTCATGTTCTTCTATGTACGCCGGGCGAACCGGCCGATCGGCTCGGAATTCCTGGCGCTTGACGTGCGCGCCTGGGCGATGTCCGGTGCGATCACCTTCGCGCTGCTCGTCGCCTTCGCGATCGCCGCCGCCCTGAAGGGCACGGCTTACGAACACGTCACGCCCTATGTCGACCCGGCGATCCTGATCGTGCTGACGCTCTGCCTGATCCCGCTGCCGATCCGCACCGTCTTCCAGGCCTTGAAAGAGATCTTCCTCCTCGCCCCGGCCGAGCTCGACGAGCGCGTGCGGCAGGCGGCGGCGAATGCGGTCGCGCGCCACGGCTTTGCCGATTACCGCACCTATGTCGCCAAGGTCGGACGCTCCAAGACGATCGAGGTCCATCTGATCGGAACGCCCGAAACCAAGGTCGGCACGCTTGCCGAGCTCGACCGTATCCGCGCCGAGATCGGCGAGGAGATCGGCGATCCCGGCCACGACCGCTGGCTGACCATCGCGTTTACCGGCGAAACGCACTGGGCGGAATAATTCCCTTCAGGAGAGATCGACCCGCCTGGTGATGCCGATCGCCTCCAGAAAGGCCTGGTCGTGGCTGACGACCAGCAGCGCGCCGTCATAGGCCCTGAGCCCCGCCTCAACCGCCTCGACGGAATCGATGTCCAGATGGTTGGTCGGCTCGTCGAGGATCAGGAGCTGCGGGGGCTTGCTGCCGCTGACGACACAGGCGAGACCGGCGCGCAGCATCTGTCCCCCGCTGAGGCTCGAGACCATCTGAAGCGCAGCGTCGGCCCGGAACATGAAACGCGCGAGCGCCGCCCGGCAGTCGTTTTCGCTGGCGTCCGGGTTGAGGGCACGAAAATTGTCGCGGATCGAGAGCGCGGGATTGAGCAGGCTTACCTTCTGGTCGAGCATGGCGTGATCGACCAGGACGCGCACCGTGCCGGACCATGGCTCGAGATCACCCGTCAGCAGCGACAGCAGCGTCGTCTTGCCCGAACCGTTGCGACCGGTGAGTGCCACGCGCTCCGGCCCGACGACCGAAAGCGTCAGCCGATCGACGATCGGTTTTCCCGGTCCATAACCAACGCTGACATCATCGAGCTGCAGGACGCTGCGGCCGGAAGGCAGGCCGGTCGGCGGCAGGCGGACGGTCAGAGGCTGCAGGATTTCCATGCGCTCGCGCGCTTCGGCGAGATCGCCGACTGCCTGGTCCCGCCGCCGTTCCGCGAGGCGGGCATTGTCGCCGCCGGTCTTTTCGCTGCGCTCCTTCCTGGCGTCGAGCAGGAGCAGCGGTTCGTCGCCCTTGGCCCGCTTGCGGCGGCCGGCGGCATCCTTGCGCGCCTTGCGTTCGGTCGTCTCCTGGGTCTTGCGCTCGACCTCGGCCAGACGCCGCTCGGCATCGGCGAGATCGTGGCGCGCGGACGCCAGCTCGATCGCCTTGCGTTCGCGATAATGGCTCCAGTTGCCGCCATAGGTCGTCGCACCAAGCGTCGTGAGTTCGACGATCACGTCCATCGTCTCCAGGAGTTCACGGTCATGGCTGACGACGATGGCGCCGCCGCGCCAGCCCGCCATCAGCGCGGCGACGGCAGCCCGACCCTCGCGATCGAGATTGTTGGTGGGTTCGTCGAGCAGAATGAAATCCGGCTCCTTGAAGACGAGCGCGGCAAGCTTCACGCGGGTCATCTGCCCGCCGGACAGGGCGGCAAGGCGCGTTTGCGCTGCCGCGTCCAGACCGACGCGCGCAAGCGCCTCCTCCATGCGGGCCTCCAGCGTCCAATCGGCAGAAGCCAGTTCGTCCACGGAGGCGTGCCCCTCGTCCGCTTTCTGCAGAACCGCCAGCGCGTCGGTGACGCCGAAGAGATCGGCGACGGTCTCGCCTGCTGCGACCTGAACGGTCTGGCTGAGCACACCGAGACTGCCGACAACACTGACCTTGCCGCCCTGCGGTGTCAGCGCCCCCTCGACCAGTCGCAGCAGCGTGGATTTGCCAACGCCATTGCGGCCGACAAGGCCGGTGCGGACAGGACCAAAGGTCAGGTCGAGATCGGAAAGGAGGCTTCGGCCCTCAGGCGTGGACCACGAAATTTGGGAGAGTGAAATGGAGGCAGGCATGGATACGGTTTTCCCTGATGGCAAGACGGTTCGGCTTGGCGGTCAGGGTGAAATCCATCGATGCGTGTATCCTGTTCAAATTTCTATCGCGGTCATAGATAGCATCGAATGCGCCCGTTTCAAGGCGGGGCATTCGATACGGTGTGCCGGAAGCCAGGGGATCAGGCGAGGCTGCGACGCGCCTCGTCGTCGCCGAAGGCGAGCCCGGAGGCCCGCACGCTCCGGTTTCGGCCTTGGTTCTTGGCGTCGAGAAGAGCGGCATCGGCCCGGGTCAGAAGCGTGGCTACAGGCCCATCGTCTGGCGCCGAGGCAACGCCGACCGAGACCGAAACCGTGCCCAGAATGCGGCCGCGATGCGAAAGCGGCGTCGTGCCGATCCGCGTCCTCAGCCGCTCGGCAAGCTCGAAGCCTGCGGCTTCGCCGGCGTCGGGCATGAGCACGGTGAATTCCTCGCCGCCAAAGCGATAGGCGCTGCCGGCATCGCCCACCGTGTCGACGATAATCTGGGCGACATACTGCATGACGACGTCACCGGCATCGTGGCCGAACTCATCGTTGAAACGCTTGAAGTGGTCGATGTCGATCATCAGGCAGCTAAGCAGCTTGCCGGCCTGCCCGCGCGGCTGCCGGTTCAGCGCCTCGTCGAGGCAGCGCCGGTTGAGCAGGCCCGTCAACGCATCGCGGACGGCGAGATTGGTGAGCTTCTCGCGCAGCTGAAGATTGGCGACGGCGAGCCCGATATTTTCGGCGATCAGTTCGAGATAGAGGCGCGACGCCTCGACCGCGAACTCCTCCTCAGACCGTTCCTCGAAGTAGAGGAGCCCGATCGTGTCGCCCTGGGCCGTCAGCGGCACGCAGAGGCCGATCACGCCCTCATCGTCGAGGTGCTGGCAGGCAATGTCGCTGTGGCCGCGGTTGCTGACATGCGGCCGGCCGCGGCGAAGCCCCCAGCAGGCGCTCGACGGAAACGTCGGCGCCGAATGCTGCGGATCGAGCCAGGTACCGACGCGCGACAGGAGCGTCCGGCTGTCGTTCAGCACATAGAGATGGCCGGCGAGGTTGGGAAAGACCTGCGGCGCGAAACGAGCGACGACCTCGGCCAGCTCGTCCTGGCTCTGGCAGGCCTGCAGCCGGTGCATCATCTGCAGGATCAGGTCCTTGGTCTGCTGGTCCAGCCGCCGTTCGGCATCGAGCCGGTCGCGTTCCAGGCCGTTCTCGCGGAAGATATGGATCGCCTGGTTCATCTCACCGATCTCGTCGCGGCGCCGATCGAGTGGGACCTCCACGGCATAATCCTGCTCGGCAAGGCGGGTGACGATGCCGCTCATTCGGGTAAGCGGCATGGCGACGCGGCGCTTAAGAATGAAATAGAGCACGCTCAGGAACAGGGCGGCGGTGATGCCCAGCATCGTCTTGGCGGCGGCCGCATACCAATCGCTGCGCTCCTGCGCCTCATTGAGGGCCGCGCCGGTGCGGACGTTGGTCAGGTCCCTGAACCGCGCCACCGTCTCAAGAAGGGCGGTCTGCAGACGCTCGTGCTCGGGCCCAAAGAGCTTTTCCTGCGCGCCGGCGCGGTCACCCTTCTGATAGGCCTCGATGGCGGCAACCTCGACCTTGTCGAGGGCTTCCGCCTCGCGAACGATTTCCTGCAAGGCGGCGATCTCCGCCGGCGTCGCGCCAAAATTCGCCGCGGTCTTGGTCGCCTCCTCGCGCCGGCGCTCCTCTTCCTCGGCGCGGTGAAAGGCCTCGAGATGGCGCTCGTCGCCGCGCATCACATAAAGGCGCGCTTCGTCGCTTCGCGTTTCCGCCCCGAGTGCCAGTTCTTCGCCGAGGGTGTCGAGCACCAAGTGCTGCTCGACTGCCTGGCGTTCCCTGATCGCGCTGTCGGTCGACAGGATGAAGGCGGCACCGGAAAGCCCCGTCAGAAGGACGGTCACGCCATAGGCCCAGTTTGTGATCGCATTTATTCGCATGGAAGAAGCTTAGCCCCCGCGGATTGAGAGCGGATTAACCGCATTATCTGGCTTCGGCAACAGCCCCTGCCCCGGTTGACGCAAGCGGTGCGGCTTTTGTTCTGCCGCATTTCCTCGATCCGCGGGGTGCAACGCGTGTCCGCCAGCGGCACACGTTGCGCCTGACGGATCGCTCAAGTAGGTTCGATCAAGTGACGCTGGCAAAGCCAGCCGTCCCAAATGTTCTGGTATCGCGTAGGCTCGGCAGCCCATGCCGGGCAAGAGGACGGCCGAAGGGCCGGGTGCAAATGACACTGTCGGGCAAGCGTATTCTCCTCATCATCTCAGGCGGCATCGCGGCCTATAAGAGCCTCGATCTCATCCGGCGCCTCAGGGAACGCGGCGCGAGCGTGCGGCCGGTGATGACATCAGGCGCACAGCAGTTCGTGACGCCGCTGGCCGTCGGTGCGCTTTCGGCCTCGCATGTCTATCTCGAGCTGTTCTCCCGCGAGGACGAGCAGGATGTCGGCCATATCCGCCTTGCCCGCGAATGCGACCTGATCGTCGTGGCACCGGCCACCGCCGACCTGATGGCGAAGATGGCGAACGGCCACGCGGATGATCTCGCCTCGACCGTTCTGCTCGCGACCGACCGGCCTGTGCTGGTGGCGCCGGCGATGAACCCGAAGATGTGGGCGCATCCGGCGACCCGCCGCAACCGGGCGACCCTTGCCAAGGACGGCATCCGTTTCATTGGCCCGGAAGCGGGCGAGATGGCGGAAAGCGGCGAGGCCGGCGAAGGCCGCATGAGCGAGCCGCTGGCAATCGTGGCGGCCGTCGAGGATCTTCTTGGCGGAACACCAAAGCCGCTTGCCGGACGCAGCGTCGTCGTCACGTCAGGGCCGACGCATGAGCCGATCGACCCGGTGCGCTACATCGCAAACCGCTCCTCGGGCAAGCAGGGCCATGCGATCGCCGCGGCGCTGGCAAAACTCGGCGCCGACGTGACGCTGGTCTCCGGCCCGGTGACGATCCCGGATCCGGCCGGCGTCAAGGTCGTGCATGTGGAACGGGCCGAAGAGATGCGCGACGCGGTGCTTGCCGCCCTTCCCGCCGATGTCGCCGTCATGGTCGCCGCCGTTGCAGACTGGCGGGTGGCGACGGCCGCCGGCAACAAGATCAAGAAGAAACCCGGCGAGGCACCGCCGCCGCTGCAGCTTGCCGAAAACCCCGATATCCTGAAGACGGTCGGCCACCATGCCAGGCGGCCGAAACTCGTCATCGGCTTTGCCGCCGAGACAGAAAACGTCGCCGACAACGGCCGCGCCAAGCTCGAGCGCAAGGGCGCCGACTTCATCCTCGCCAACGACGTGTCACCGGCAACCGGCATCATGGGCGGCGATCGCAACAAGGTGAAGCTCATCTCTCATGCCGGCAATGACGACTGGCCGGAGATGGACAAGGACGCGGTGGCGGAGAAGCTGGCGGCGATGGTTGCCGACGCGTTGGCACGGGCAGATAAAGGCTAGTCCAGCGAAACAGGTGCCCCTCACCCTAACCCTCTCCCCGCAAGCGGGGCGAGGGGACGTGCCCTGCGTGAACGGTGCGTTCGCAGCGAGCAGATGGATCGGGAGGGTGCGGCGTGTCCCTTCTCCCCGCCTGCGGGGAGAAGGTGGCGGCAGCCGGATGAGGGGCTGGCACTGTCCGCTACATCACAAATGTGATTCCTCAAGCCAGCTGGCGCGACCGAACCGGCGTGCCCTTGGTCGAAAACAACCGGACATCGACGCCATTTTCGCCGACGATGACCGCCGTGCCGTCAGGGATTTCCACCCAGGCACTGTCGTCGTCGTTGAGCGGCTCGGAAACCAGGCAATAGCCGCCGCTCGGACCCATGGGTGCGGCATAGAGCGTCGGCGCCTTCCAGTCGGAGGCGTAGCGCACGGCGTAGAGATCCTGGCCGTCGGAGAAAGCAGCGGTGAAGCGCACCAGCACCTGGCGCTCCAGATGCTCGGCAAGCTGCTCGATGAAGGCGAGCGCCTCGGCGATGGCGCCGAGCGGATCGCGGTCGAGGCCGAACTGCATCGCGAGCAGGAACAGGAGTTCCGAGTCCGTCGTGCCGGTGCGCGCCGAATAGAGGTCGTTGTCGAGCATGCTTTCCATCGGACGGCGCAGATGCTCGAAGTCGCCGATCTGGCCGTTGTGCATGAAGGACCAGCGGCCGAAGACGAAGGGATGACAGTTGTCGCGTCTTGTGCCGCCGCCGGTTGCGGCGCGCACATGGGCAAGGAAGAGCGGCGAGCGGATCTGCCTTGCGATGCTCTTCAGGTTGCAGTCGGACCAGGCGGGCAGGATATCGCGGTAGCGTCCGGGCTCCGGGTGATCGCCATACCAGGCGATGCCGAAACCGTCGCCATTGGTGGCGGTCTTGGCCCGTGTCGCGCAATGGGACTGCTCGATCAGCGAGTGCGCCGGAGAGGTCACCAGTTCCTCGAGATAGAGCGGCTCTCCGCGATAGGCTGCCCAGCGGCACATGCTGACTTCACTCCAGCTCCGCCCCGTTCACGTGAGGGCGATTCGTTAACCATGACGAAATGCGATGTTCCAACGGAACATGGTAAAAATGCGTTAACACATTCCCCCTTCGTCAAGGTGAAGCTAGCCGGAACACACAGTTTTGGCTGTTTCAAACGGCACAACGTCGGTATCTCCGTCATATTTCGAACAAATATTCCATATTGACAAATCTTGCACAATTCATTTCATTTCGAGCCAATACGGCAGCGCCGCCAGGGAGGAATTCGGCATGGGCAGCAAGCGCAAACTCGGCATCGGCCTGATCGGCACGGGCTTCATGGGCAAGGCCCATGCGCTCGGCTTCACCATTGCCGCGCGGGTCTTCGACCTGCCCTTCGAGCTCGATCTGGTTTCGGTCGCCGACGTGACCGTCGAAAGTGCCGAGCGCGCCCGCGGCCAGCTCGGCTTCCGCAAGGCGACGGCCGACTGGCGGGAACTCCTGACCGATCCGGATATCGACATCATCGACATCACCACGCCGAACCTCTTGCACAAGGAGATGGCGCTGGCGGCGATCGCCCATGGCAAGCACGTCTATTGCGAAAAGCCGCTGGCGCCGACCGTTGCGGAATGCCGCGAGATGGTTGAAGCGGCTGAGAAGGCGGGCGTCGTCACCCAGGTCGGCTTCAACTATCTGAAGAACCCGCTGATCTTCCTTGCCAAGGACATCATCGAAAGCGGCGAGATCGGCGAAATCCGTTCGATGCGCGGCATTCATGCGGAAGACTTCATGGCCGATGCGCAGGTTCCGTGGGGCTGGCGCCTGAACCCGGCCAGCGGTGGCGGCGCGCTTGCCGACATCGGCAGCCACATCATCGCCTCGATGCGCCACCTCGTCGGCCCGATCAGCCGGGTGCTCGCCGAGACCATCATCCAGATCCCCGAACGCCCGGTTTCCGCCGGCTCCAGTGAAACCCGCGCCGTCGAGGTCGACGACATCACCCGCGCCTTCGTGCGCTTCGAAAACGGTGCGACCGGCAGCTTCGAGGCAAGCTGGATCGCAACGGGACGCAAGATGCAGCACGATTTCGAGATCTACGGTTCGAAGGGCAGCATCGTCTTCACCCAGGAGCGGCTGAACGAAATCCGCCTCTACAAGACTGGCGACGATATCCGCACCCGCGGTTTCCGCACCATCTGGGCCGGACCGGAACATCCGCCCTATGGCGCCTTCTGCGTGGCGCCGGGCCACCAGATCGGTTTCAACGACCTGAAGGCCATCGAGGTCAAGGAGTTCCTCGACGCCATCGCCGGCGGCAGGTCGCCATCGACGGATTTCCGCGAAGGCTACGAGGTGCAGAAGGTGCTTTCGGCGACCTATCAATCGGCCAAGACCAACGAATGGGTACGGATTTAAGCGGTTCCCCGACGCGCATTCCCGGACGCAAAACCGCTGCGCACTTTTGCTGGAAATGCTCTCTATCTCGGTACGCATTTCCGGACGCAAAACCGCTGCGCACTTTTGCTAGAAATGCTGGAGGAAAATAGAACGCCTGTTCTATCCCGTTCCCGACTAATCGATTAGGGTGAGGCCGAAAGCCAGACTGATATCGAGGGAGACGAGCGAGACATGGCCACGCCGGAAACGACGACAGAGGTGCCGCAGGATTTCGAGGCGCTGAAGGCCGCCATTCTGGAACGCAAGGCGGAGCTGCCGAAGCGGCTTCGCCAGGTCGCCGCCTATGCGCTCGACAACCCCGACGAAATCGCCTTCGGTACAGCCGCGAGCATCGCCACCTCGGCGGAAGTGCAGCCGTCGACTCTGGTGCGCTTCGCCCAGCATTTCGGCTTCGAGGGCTTTTCCAGCCTGCAGCAGATCTTTCGCGCCCGGCTGCGCGAGCGCACGCCGGGCTATGAGGACCGGCTGAAGGCACTGAGCGCCAACGACCACAGCAAGCTCGAAAGCGGCTCAATCTTCAACGGCTTCGTCGCCGCCGCCCACCGCTCGCTCGACAACATCGCCTCCTCGGTCGATCCGGAAGCCTTCGAGCGCGCCGTCGATATCCTCGCCAAGGCCGACACGATCTACTTGATCGCCAAGCGCCGCTCCTATCCCATCTCCAGTTACATGGCCTATGCCTTCGGCAAGCTGAAGGTGAAGTACCAGCTCGTCGGCACGGCCGCCGGCATCGACGAGGACATGCTGGCGATGGCGACGAAGAACGATGCCGCCTTTGCCGTCAGCTTCTCGCCCTATGCGTCTGAAAGTGCCGCCCAGGCGCGGCTTCTCGCCGAGCGCAAGGTGCCGGTCGTGTCGCTGACAGACTCGGCCTTCTCGCCGCTCGCGGAATCCTCGAAAGTCTGGTTCGAACTGGTCGAGGCCGATCATGCCGGCTTCCGTTCGCTCTCCGCCAGCATGGCCTTTGCCATGGCATTGACGGTCGCCATTGCCGAGAAGCGCCAGCGGCTTGCCGAGGGCAGTTAGGCGAAACGGAACAGATAGAATGAAAATTCCATATTGACTAAACGTCGGAATTTATGTTTCATACGGCCATCACCCACAGTACGGAAATGGTCGGGCCCGCCAAGGTGTCCGCGGGGAGGAAGCAGTGAGCCAGAACGTTTCGGCACAGGGAGCAAAGCCGCTCGACCTGATCACCATCGGCCGGGCCTCGGTCGATCTCTATGGCCAGCAGATCGGCACGCGGCTTGAAGATGTTTCGAGTTTCGCGAAGTCGGTGGGCGGCTGCCCCTGCAACATCTCTGTCGGCACGGCGCGCCTCGGTCTGAAGTCAGCGCTTCTCACCCGCGTCGGCAATGAGCAGATGGGCCGTTTCATCCGCGAGCAGCTCACCCGTGAAGGCGTAGAGACCCGCGGCATTGTCACCGACCCGGAGCGGCTGACTGCGCTTGCAATCCTCGCGGTCGAAAACGACAAGACCTTCCCGCTGCTCTTCTATCGCGACAACTGCGCCGACAACGCGCTCTGCGAAGACGACGTTTCGGAAGAATTCATCCGCTCCGCCCGCGCCGTGCTTGTCTCCGGCACGCATTTTTCCAAGCCGAACACCGACGCTGCCCAGCGCAAGGCGATCCGCATCGCCAAGGAAAACGGCGCGAAGATCGTCTTCGACATCGACTACCGCCCGAACCTCTGGGGCCTTGCCGGCCATGACGCCGGCGAGAGCCGATACATCGCGTCGGATCGCGTTTCGGCGCACCTGAAGACTGTTCTCTCCGATTGCGACCTGATCGTCGGCACAGAAGAAGAAGTGCTGATCGCCTCCGGCGAAAGCGACCTCTTGCAGGCGCTGAAGACGATCCGCTCCCTCTCCAAGGCGACGATTGTGCTTAAGCGCGGCCCCATGGGCTGCATCGTCTATGACGGCCCGATCACCGACGACCTCGAAGACGGTATCGTCGGCAAGGGCTTCCCGATCGAAGTCTACAACGTGCTCGGCGCCGGCGACGCCTTCATGTCCGGCTTCCTGCGCGGCTGGCTGAAAAACGAGCCGCACGCGACGTCGGCCACCTGGGCCAATGCCTGCGGCGCCTTCGCCGTCTCCCGCCTTCTCTGCGCGCCGGAAATCCCGACCTGGACCGAACTGCAGTTCTTCCTGGAAAAGGGCAGCAAGGAGCGGGCCCTGCGCAAGGACGAGGCGATCAACCACGTTCACTGGGCGACCACCCGCCGCCGCGACATTCCGCTGCTGATGGCGCTGGCGATCGACCATCGCAGCCAGCTCGAAGACATGGCCGCCGGTGACCAGTCCCTGCTGGACCGCATTCCAGCGTTCAAGGTGTTGGCGGTGAAGGCCGCCGCCCAGGTCGCGGCCGGACGCTCCGGTTTCGGCATGCTGATCGACGACAAGTACGGCCGTGACGCGCTTTACGCCGCCGGCGCCCACCGCGATTTCTGGATCGGCAAGCCGATCGAGCTTCCGGGCTCGCGGCCGCTGCAATTCGAATTCAGCCAGGATCTCGGCAGCCGCCTGATCGACTGGCCGGTCGACCACTGCATCAAGGTCCTCTCCTTCTATCACCCGGACGATCCGGCCGAGCTGAAGGCCCAGCAGGTGGCAAAGCTCCGCTCGGCCTTCGAGGCGGCGCGCAAGGTTGGCCGTGAGATCCTGATCGAGATCATTGCCGGCAAGCATGGCAAGCTCGACGACCAGACCATTCCGCGGGCCCTGACCGAGCTCTACGATGCCGGCCTCAAGCCGGACTGGTGGAAGCTCGAGCCGCAGGCAAGCCGCGGCGCCTGGGCAGCGATCGATGCCGTCATCGAAGCCCGCGATCCGCTCTGCCGCGGCGTGGTGCTCTTGGGCCTCGAAGCGCCCTATGAGCAACTGAAGGACGGCTTTGCAGCTGCCCGCACGTCGAAGACGGTCCGGGGCTTTGCCGTCGGCCGCACGATCTTCGCCGATGCTGGCAGGGCCTGGCTCGGCGGCACGATGAGCGACGACCAGGCGATCGCCGACATGGCCGGAAAGTTCAAGGCACTTGTCGATCTCTGGCTGCAACTGGGTGAAACAAAGGCGGCATAGGATCGACGCCAAACGTCGGACGATGCAGCAGACAGGGTGGAACGGGACGATTCCGCCACGAGGAGGAAACAGATTATGAGCCAGAAGACCGTGCGTCTGACCATGGCACAGGCGGTGGCGCAGTTCCTGACCCGCCAGATGACCGTCATCGATGGCAAGAAGGTGCCGATCTTCGGCGGCGTCTTCGCGATCTTTGGTCACGGCAACGTCGCCGGCGTCGGCGAAGCGCTGCACGCGATCAAGGAGACGCTGCCGACCTACCGCGCCCAGAACGAACAGGGCATGGCCAATGCCGCGATCGCCTTTGCCAAGGCGAGCTTCCGCCGCCGCTTCATGGCCTGCACCACCTCGATCGGCCCCGGCGCGCTCAACATGGTGACCTCGGCGGCGCTTGCCCATGTCAACCGCCTGCCGGTTCTCTTCCTGCCGGGCGACGTCTTTGCCAACCGCCGTCCCGATCCGGTGCTGCAGCAGGTGGAAAGCTTCGGCGACGGCACGATCTCGGCCAACGACTGCTTCCGCCCGGTGTCGCGCTACTTCGACCGCATCACCCGCCCCGAACAGATCATCCCGGCGCTACGCCGTGCCATGCAGGTGCTGACGGATCCCGCCGATTGCGGCCCGGTGACGCTGTCGCTCTGCCAGGACGTTCAGGCCGAAGCCTATGATTATCCGGAAAACTTCTTCGACGAGAAGGTCTGGGTGCCGCGCCGGATCGAGCCGGATCTCGACGAACTGGCGACCGCGATCGCGGTACTGAAGGAAGCCAAGAAGCCGATCATCATCGCCGGCGGCGGCGTGCTCTATTCGGAAGCGAGCAAGGATCTTGCAGACTTCGCCGAACGCCATGGCATTCCCGTCGTCGAGACGCAGGCCGGCAAGTCGGCGCTGGCGCATTCCCACTCGCTCAACATGGGCTCGGTCGGCGTGACCGGTACCTCCGCCTCCAACGCGCTTGCCGAGGATGCCGACGTGGTTCTCGCCGTCGGCTCGCGCCTGCAGGATTTCACAACGGGTTCCTGGGCGCTGTTCAAAAACGAAGGGCTGAAGATCATCGGCCTCAACGTCCAGCCTTTCGATGCCGGCAAGCACAACGCCCTGCCGCTGATCGCGGACGCGCGCGCTGGTCTCCGCCGCATCTCCGGGGGTCTCGGCGGCCACAAGGTCGACCCGAGCTGGACCGCCAAGGCGAAGGCCGGCAAGGCCGAATGGCTAGCTGTCGCCGACAAGGCAACGGCCACGACCAACGCGGCCCTACCGTCCGACGCCCAGGTGATCGGTGCCGTCCAGCGCGCCCGCGGTGGCAAGAACACGACGCTCGTCTGCGCTGCCGGCGGTCTGCCGGGTGAGCTGCACAAGCTCTGGCAGGCGGAAGAGCCTGGCGGCTACCACATGGAATACGGCTTCTCGACCATGGGCTACGAAGTGGCCGGCGGTCTCGGCGTCAAGCTCGCCAAGCCTGAGAGCGACGTGATCGTCATGGTCGGTGACGGCAGCTACATGATGCTGAATTCGGAGATCGCCTCTTCGATCATGCTTGGCGCCAAGTTCACGATCGTGCTGCTCGACAATGCCGGCTACGGCTGCATCAACCGACTGCAGATGGGCACCGGTAGCGCCAACTTCAACAATCTCTTGAAAGACACCCATCACGTCGAACTGCCGCAGATCGACTTCGCGGCGCATGCCGGCGCGATGGGCGCCGTCACCCGCAAGGTCGGCTCGATCTCCGAACTCGAAGCGGCGCTCAAGGAAACGGCAAGCGAGACGCGCACGACCGTCATCGTCATCGACACCGACCCGCTGATCACCACCGAGGCCGGTGGCCACTGGTGGGATGTCGCGGTGCCCGAAGTCTCGGGTCGCGCCCAGGTCAACGCGGCGCGCGAGGGCTACGAGAAGGCGCTCGCCGCACAGCGCTTCGGCTGAACAAGAACACGGCGCTCGCGTTTTTATACGCGAGCGCTTTTTGCGTGTCGGGCAAGGCCCGAAGGATGAGACGTTGACAACAGCCCCTCACCCTAACCCTCTCCCCGCTGGCGGGGAGAGGGGACGTGCCCCAAAGAGAGATCGAGATTGGGGTACTCGGGCGCGGCATATGCCTTCTCCCCGCAAGCGGGGAGAAGGTGGCGGCAGCCGGATGAGGGGCAGGCCCCTCACCGGGCGGATGAGGGGCTGCCTGAACAGCAAATGAAGAATGGCGAAGCAACCGCTTCAGCAGACAGAAAGTGAAAGACATGATCCGCTACGGAACCAACCCGATCGCCTGGAGCAACGACGACGATCATTCGATCGGCGCGCATCTGACGCTCGAGGACTGCCTGTCCGATTGCCAGAAGATCGGCTTCGACGGCATCGAGAAGGGCCACAAGATGCCGTCCGATCCGGAAGCACTGAAGCAGAAGCTCGGCGCTTACGATCTCGTCTTCGTTTCCGGCTGGCACTCGACCAACCTGCTCACCCATGACGTCGAGGCCGAGAAGAAGGCGATCCAGCCGCATCTCGATCTGCTGAAGCACAATGGCTGCAAGGTGGCGATCGTCTGCGAAACCTCGAACGCCATCCATGGCGACGACGGCAAGTCGGTCGCAAACGACAAGCCAGTCCTGCCGGCCGACCAGTGGAAGACGTTCGGCGCCGACCTCGAAGCGATCGCTCAGTATTGCGCCGACCAGGGCATCGACCTCGTCTACCACCACCACATGGGCACGATCGTCCAGACCGGCGAGGAAATCGACCTCCTGATGCAGAACACCGGCCCGGCGACCAAGCTGCTGCTCGATACCGGCCATGCCTGGTTCGGCGGTTCCGATCCGGCGGAAGTTGCGAAGAAATACATGCACCGCGTCCGCCACATCCATTGCAAGAACGTGCGGCCCGCCGTCCGCAAGGTCGTTGAGGGCGAAGGCCTCTCCTTCCTCGAAGGCGTGCGCCGTGGCGTCTTCACGGTTCCCGGCGACAGCGAAGGCGGCGTCGACTTCCTGCCCGTGCTGAAGATCGCCGCCGAGCACAATTATTCCGGCTGGCTGGTGATCGAAGCCGAGCAGGACTCGGCCGTGCGCAACCCGTTCGAGTACCAGTCGCTCGGGCTGAAGTCGCTGAAGGCCTTCGCCAAGGAAGCCGGGCTCGACAGGTAAGCCGTCACGTTCGGTTGCTGGGTGATGGGAATACCCCTCATCCGGCTGCCGCCACCTTCTCCCCGCTGGCGGGGAGAAGGGATATGCCGCACCGTCGCCCTCCTCGCGCTCCGGCGAAGCAGAAAGTAGCGGCGAACTCGACAATCCCCTCTCCCCGCCTGCGGGGAGAGGGTTAGGGTGAGGGGCAAGCCATACGTTCGGCGTGCCCTAGAAAAGAATTCAGGGAGATCGACATGTCCAAGCTGCTCGTCAAACCGAAAGCCAAATCGGGCCTCATGCAAAACGTGACGCCGGAGAGCGCCGGCTGGACCTATGTCGGCTTCGCGCTGGAACGGCTGAAAGCCGGTGAGACGACCGAAGGCGAGACCGGCGACAAGGAAATCTGCCTGGTGCTGGTCTCCGGCAAGGCGAAGGTCGCCGTCGACGGCGAAAGCCTCGGCGAGCTCGGAGAGCGCATGACGCCGTTCGAGGGCCAGCCCTATGCCGTCTACGTGCCGAAAGGCAGCCGCTGGCAGGCAACGGCCACCTCCGACCTCGACCTTGCCATCTGCTCGGCCCCGGGCGGCGACGGCTTCAAGGCGAAGGTCATCGCCCCAGGCACCCATCCGCAGATGACCCGCGGCAAGGGCACCAACACCCGCTACGTCACCAACATCATGCCGGAAGACGACGGCTCGGCGCAGTCGCTGCTCGTCGTCGAGGTGATCACGCCCGGCGGCCACACCTCCTCCTATCCGCCGCACAAGCACGACCAGGACGACCTGCCGGCCGAGAGCTATCTGGAAGAGACCTACTACCACCGCATCAACCCGCCGCAGGGTTTTGCGATGCAGCGCGTCTATACCGACGACCGCTCGCTCGACGAATCCATGGCTGTCGAGGACGGTGACGTGACGCTGGTGCCGAAGGGCTATCATCCGGTCGCCGCCGTGCATGGCTACGACGTCTACTATCTCAACGTCATGGCCGGGCCGAAGCGCATCTGGAAGTTCCACAACGCCCGCGAACACGAGTGGCTGTTTACCGGCGTGTAAGCGGCGGCGAACCAAATGAGAGCGGCATAGCCTTTTTGCCCGGACCGCCCTAGCTTTCCCGCTTTCAGGGAGGGCTTCATGCATATCGACGGGCAATGCCATTGCGGCTTCGTGACCTATGAGGCGGAGATCGATCCGGCCGATGTCGGCATCTGCCATTGCACCGATTGCCAGCAATTGACGGGATCCGCCTACCGCGTCACCGCCGGCACGGAGCGGGAGAACTTCCGGCTGACCGGCGGCGAACCGAAGCTCTATGTGAAGATCGGCGCAAACGGGCGGCAGCGGCTGCAGTTCTTCTGCCCCAACTGCGGCTCGCCGATCTATACGACCGGCACGGACGAGGACGCCCTGGAGGTCGGCATCCGGGTGGGAACGGTCAACCAGCGCCGGCAGCTCCGGCCACGCTCACAGATCTGGTGCGCCTCGGCACTGCCCTGGATCGGCGACGTCAGGAAGCTGCCGGGGCGTGATCGCGACGAGCCGCCTCACGCCTAGCCGCCTCGGACGGAACCATCATGCCGCAACGAGCAGGCGTTCCTTGAGCGGCGCCCAGGCTTCGCCGATCACCACCGATGCGGGCGTTGCCGTCATCTGCGACGGGCGCGCGTCCGGGTTCGCCGCCAGATAGGTCTTCACCAGGTGATAGCCGATCGTGTAGCCGGCCCAGCGCGGCAGGGAGCGATCGGTGCCGAAAAACCAGCCCGCATGATCATAGGTCTCGGCCCAAAGCTCTCGCTCGGCGCGCTCCAACAGGCTTTCCCAGTCTGCAGCTTTGAGCGCATGATTCCACGCGTGGCCGTCGCCGCCGTTGATTTCCGCATCGAAGGCATCGGCTAGCCCCTCGCTGACCAAAGCTTCGCCGAGCTTGGAACCATAACCGCAGGCGCCGTGGCGGAAGGAATGATGCAGCTCGTGCGTCAGCAACTTGCGCACCTCTCCTGCAGCAAGGCTTACCTCGAAATTCTCGTTGCCGGGATCGACCGTGAAAAAGACCAGCGCCCTGCGATAGCAGGCACCTGCAACACCGAGTTCGGGAATCGTCTCGCCCGCACGATGCTCGACGAGGACATCGATGGGTGCGGCGCTGTCTGAGGCAGAAACCGCCGCGCCGATCCGCTCGGCGGTCTCGCGCACGGACTGCAGTATCCGTTCGCGCCACGGCGCCAGAGATCCGTCCGCTTCGAGGAAGTGAACACGCAGATCCAGCATTTCGATCATCTCCCTTTCGCGCCGCTTGGGATCGCAACGTAAGGATGCGGCCGGTGATTGCAACGTCGAAAAGATGAAAGTTTCCGTGAGCCGCGGATGTGAGCCCGAGGACGCGTCATTGCGATGGCCGGAGGCGGCTCTGCGGTGTACAAGACAAAGCTGGAGACCGGAGCAGGCGCGCGAGATGGCGAAGGGCAAGATCAGGATGTTGCGCAGTGCGGCCGCGGGCATAGACGCGGTCGAGGCCGAAACGCGCCAGTCCTTCGCCCGTCACACGCACGACCAGTTCGGCATCGGTCTCATCTATGAGGGGGCGCAGAAGTCGCTCAGTGGCCGTGGCATGGTCGAAGCCGGCGCCGGCGACATGATCACCGTCAACCCTGGCGAAGTGCATGACGGCATGCCGATCGGCGATGCCGGCCGCGCCTGGCGCATGCTCTATTTCGATCCATCCGTCATCGCCACTTCCGCCGAGGATATCAGCCAGGGCCGCGCGGATTCCGGCGAGTTCACTGCCCCCGCCTTTCACGACCGGGAGGTGGCAGATCAATTTCGGTCGCTGTTTGCGGCCATCACCGACCCAACGGCCAGGGCCGACGCCATCCGGCATGAAGAACAGCTCCTCATGCTGCTGGAAGGCGTTCTTGCCACCGGCAAGCGAAACCAGGGTGAGAGGCCGGCAACAGTCACGGCGGCCAAGGCGATGATCGACGACGACCCGACGGCCGCGATCACGCTGGCCGATCTTGCCGCTGAAGCCGGGCTCAGCCGCTTTCAACTGGTGCGCAATTTCGCGAGCGCGGTCGGCCTGACGCCACATGCCTATATCGTCCAGCGCCGGATCGATCTCGCTCGCCGCCTGATCGGTGGAGGCATGCCGCTGGCGGAGGCTGCGTTTACGGCCGGCTTTGCCGACCAGAGCCATATGACCCGCGTCTTCGTCAGCAAATATGGCCTCTCGCCCGGCATTTATGCCGAGGCCAGAAAGTAACACCCGCAATTCCGTTCAAGACCAGAGCCCTCCCCGGGCGCATTGCTGCACCAGCCGCGCAGCGACAAGCGTGGCGTAGCAACGGAGAACGGACGTGTCGGGAAAATTTCAAGGCTATCTCTACCTGTCACTGGCGATGATCCTCGTCGGCAGCACGGTCATCGCCAGCAAGATCATCGCGGCGGGCCTGCCACCGTTCACGGCCACCGCGCTGCGCTTTGCCGTCGCCTTCCCGCTCTTCCTGCTGTTGATGTGGCTCACCAGGACGTCATGGCCGAAACTGAAAGGCCGCGACTGGCTTCTCCTCATCGCCCAGGCGGGGGCCGGCAGCGTCGGCTATACGACGCTCTTGATCGCCGGCCTGAGCCTGACGTCGGCAACCGATGCCGGCGTGGTGATCGGCACCCTACCGGTGGTTTCCGCCGCCATCGCCATCCTTCTTCTCGGCGAGCGTCCGGACCGCAAAGTGCTTGCGGCGATCGCGCTTGCCGCAGCCGGCGTGCTCACCATCGTCTTCAAGCCCGGTGAAGGCGGCGCCCATTCGCCGCTCGGCATCGCCCTTATCTTCGGTGCCGTCATCTGCGAGGGCCTGTTCATCCTTCTCAACAAGCGCGTGAAGACGGAGATCTCGCCGCTGGCGCTTTCGACGCTGATGGCCGGCCTCGGCTTCGTGGTCGCCCTCATCCCCGCGCTCTTCGAGACGCATGCAACGGCCGCGATCGACAGGGACGCAATCGTTGCGGTTCTCTACTACGCCCTCATCCCGACCGTTGCCGGCTTCCTGCTCTGGTATGCGGGGTCGGCCAAAGTGAGCGGCACGGAGGCTTCCGTCTTCACCGCGCTGGCGCCCGTTTCAGCCGTCGCCTTTGCCTTTCTCTTGCTCGGCGAGCCGGTCGGCGCCCCACAATTGCTTGGGATCGGCTGTGTACTCGCCGCCGTCCTCGGCATGACCCTACCCCAGATCCGCGCTGGCCGAAGGACAGCACGCGCCCTTCCGACCGCAAAGGCCTGAACCAGAATGAACGCATCCACTTCGAGGACTTCCATGCACTTCCAGCACGCAGGCGACATCTGGCGCGACTTCCCGGAGCTGAGCGCCGGCGCGCTTTTCATCGATGGCATCAGCGGCGGCGTCTCGGTCGGGGACCATGTTCGCCAGTTCCAAGCGATCGCGAACGATCGCCTCGGCGCAGGTTCGGAAAGCGACCTGCCCGAGATCCAGGCCTGGCGCCGGACCTTCGCCAAGATGGGATTGAAGCCGACGCAGTATCGCTCGGCGTCTGAAGCCTTGCTCCGGCGCTTCCGCAAGGAAGGCGACCTACCCTCGATCCACCCGCTGATCGATCTCTGTAACGCAGCGTCGCTCGCCTTCGCCATACCGATCGCGGTCTTCGATCTGGCGCAGGTTGCCGGCCATCTGCATGTCTGCCGGGCATTCGGCAACGAGAGCTATCTGACGTTCTCAGGAGAAACGGAAAATCCGGAACCAGCCGAAGTGGTCTTCACTGACGCGGAGGGGCGGGCGCATGCCCGGCGCTGGACCAACCGGCAGGGCGGCCTTTCGGCGATACGACCTGAGACAACGCGAGCGCTGATCGTGGCAGAAGCGCTGCACGAGACGGCACGTGAGGACATCGACCGCCTGCTCACAGCACTTTCGCCGGCCATCGAACAGACCTGGGGCGCTCGTCCAAGCATGGCCATGCTCGATCGTTCGTCGCCGCGTTTCGATTTTTAGGTTTAGGGATTTCGTTCGGAAAGGGCGCTTGTGCGCCGAGAGGCCGGCCGATGCCTTGGCACCGGCCGGACGCAAACAATCAGGCCGCCTTGGCGACGTGATATTCCTTGATCGCGACCATCTTGATCGCCGGGTAGCGCTCGGCCTCGTAGCGCAGCGAGAAGCTGTCCTGCGCCAGGAACACCGGGTCGCCGTCGAGATCGCGGGCAATGTCGCCGCGGCGGGCCGTGACGAACTTGTCGAGTTCGGCCGGCTGATCGGACGAGATCCAGCGGCAGACCGAGAAGCGCGACATTTCGAAGGAGACCGGCAGGCCGTATTCGGCGCTGAGGCGCTCCTTCAGAACGTCGAGCTGCAGCGCGCCGACCACGCCGACAATCGCCGGAGAACCGTCTTCCGGCGAGAAGAGCTGCACGACGCCCTCTTCCGCCATCTGCTGCAGCGCTTCCTTCAGCTTCTTTGCCTTCATCGCATCTTCCAAGCGCACGCGGCGCAGGATTTCAGGCGAGAAGTTCGGCACGCCCTGGAACACCAGCGGCTCGCCCTCGGTCAGCGTGTCGCCGATCCGGAGCGTGCCATGGTTCGGGATACCGACGACATCGCCTGCGTAGGCCGTGTCGGCGAGCTGGCGCTGCGAGGCGAAGAAGAACTGCGGGGCGCTCAGGCCCAGCTGCTTGCCGGTGCGCGACAGGCGCGCCTTCATGCCGCGCTCGAGCTTGCCGGAGCAGACCCGGGCAAAGGCGATGCGGTCGCGATGGTTCGGGTCCATGTTGGCCTGGATCTTGAAGACGAAGGCCGTCATCTTGTCGTCGGTGGCATGCACCGTGCGGACATCCGCCACCTGGTCGCGCGGCGGCGGCGCGATGTCGCCGAGCGCGTTGATGAGATCGCGCACACCGAAGTTGCGCAGCGCCGAGCCGAAGAAGACCGGCGTCAGGTGACCTTCAAGGAAAGCCTTCTTGTCGAAGGGCTTGCACGCCTCGATCGCCAGCATCAGCTCTTCGGTAAAGGCGTCGCGCTCGTTTTCCGGCAGGCGATGGGAGGCCATCTCCGGGCCGTTGACCTTGGTCGGGATTTCCTGCGTGTCGGACCCGCGTACGGTGTTGTCGGCGAGGTTGTAGGAGCCGCAGAAGGTCTTGGAGCGCCCGATCGGCCAGGTCACCGGCGCGCAGTCGAGCGCCAGCTTTTCCTCGACCTCGTCCAGGATCTCGAAGGGGTCGCGGCTTTCGCGGTCCATCTTGTTGACGAAGGTGATGATCGGGATGTCGCGCATGCGGCAGACTTCGAAGAGCTTCAGCGTGCGCGGTTCGATACCCTTGGCCGCATCGATGACCATGACGGCCGCGTCCACCGCCGTCAGCGTGCGGTAGGTGTCGTCGGCGAAGTCCTCGTGACCGGGCGTATCGAGAATGTTGAAGACGTTGCCGCCATACTCGAAGGTCATCACCGAGGTGACGACCGAGATGCCGCGCTCGCGCTCGATCTTCATCCAGTCCGAACGGGTCTGGATGCGGTCCTTCTTGGCCTTGACCTCACCGGCGAGCTGAATGGCACCGCCGAACAGCAGCAACTTTTCCGTGAGCGTGGTCTTACCGGCGTCCGGGTGGGCGATAATCGCAAATGTGCGGCGGCGGGAGACCGCCTCGGCGAGAGTTTCAGCCATATCGTAAAATCCTGTGAGTTGCCGCGTCCTTTACAGGCTCGGCCCCGATTATGCAATTGACCGAGGCGCCCGTGGCCCGGCTTATGCGGGCATGAGCACGCACACGCCCCTATCCCGCCCGACCCTCAACCTCGTTCGCCTGCCGCACGGCGAAGGCCTGGACCTTCCGGCCTACGAGACCGCAGGCGCTGCCGGCATGGATTTGCGCGCAGGCGTTCCCGCCGATCGGCCGCTGATGCTGAACCCAGGCAAGCGCGCCCTCGTTCCGACCGGCTTCATCTTCGAAGTGCCCGCTGGCTACGAGGCGCAGATCCGCCCGCGCTCTGGCCTTGCCTTCAAGCACGGCATCACCTGCCTCAACACGCCCGGCACGATCGACAGCGACTATCGCGGCGAAGTGAAGGTGCTGCTGGTCAATCTCGGCGACGAGGAGTTCATCATCGAGCGCGGCATGCGCATCGCCCAGATGGTGATCGCACCGGTCACGCAGGTGACGGTTCGCGAGGCCGACGGGGCAAGCGAGACGGCACGCGGCGCCGGCGGCTTCGGCTCGACCGGCGTTTAAGCCAGATTTCCCATTAAAGGAGCGGCGGCAGGCGGCGCTTGACCGGCGTCGACTTGACGATCGAGGTGTTGGTCTGCGCCTTCTCGGCGATCCGGTCGAGGATCGTGTCGAGCTGCGCCATGTCGCGCACGTAGAGCTTGGCGATGAAACAGTCGTCGCCGGTGACCTTGTCGCACTCGACGAATTCCGGCGTTTCCTGGATCAGCCGCTCGACGATGTGCAGCATGCCCGGCATCGGCCGCACGCGGATGACCGCCTGCAGCGGGTAGCCGACCTTGGCGGGGTTGAGGGCGATGGTGAAACCGTCGAGGACGCCGCGCTCTTCGAGCTTGCGCAGCCGATCCGCAGCACTCGGAGAGGAGAGCCCCGCCTCCTGCGCCAGTTCCTTCAGCGACACCCGGGCATTGGCTGCCAGTATGTCGAGGATTCGTCGGTCTATCTCGTCCAGCATCACGACACCATAAGTCACAACAACAATCAGAACTTCGATAATTAGGCAATATAGCATAATCGCCTTCGTTCATCCATGGGAAAGGCCATGAGTACCGGCTATTCTGCGATCACCAATAGGAGAGCAGTGACCATGAATACCGAACTCAAACGCGGCAGTATCGAGATGACGGCAGCAATGCTGATCTCCGGTACCATCGGCTGGTTCGTGCTGATGTCGGGGCAGCCGGTGACGAGCGTGGTGTTCTGGCGCTGCGTCTTCGGGGCCGTGACACTCGTTGCCATCGCCTGGGCGCTCGGACTTCTCGACCGTCGTCACTTCAGTCGTCGGATGCTGCTGCTGTCGGTCGTCGGCGGCATCGCCATCGTCGTCAACTGGCTGCTGCTGTTCGCCGCCTATTCCCACGCATCGATCTCGATCGCGACCATGGTCTACAACACCCAGCCCTTCATGCTCTTGGGGCTCGGCGCGGTGTTCCTCGGGGAGAAGATCACTGTCACCAAGATCTTCTGGCTCCTGGTGTCGTTCGCCGGCATGCTCGCGATCATTTCGGCCAAGCCCGGCCAGGGCTTCGCGCCCGAAGACTACCTGATCGGCGTTGCCCTTTCGATCGGCGCTGCCTTCTTCTACGCGATCGCGGCGATTGCGACCAAGCTGCTCAAGGGCACGCCGCCGCATCTGATCGCGCTGATCCAGGTGATCACCGGCACCGTGATGCTGGCACCGATGGCGCTTGCCGCACCCGCCCCGTCAGGCGCAACGCAATGGTCGATCGTCCTGACCCTCGGCATCATCCACACCGGGCTGATGTATGTGCTGCTCTACGGCGCGATCCAGCGGCTGCCGACACATGTGACCGGCGCGCTTTCCTTCATCTATCCGATCGCCGCGATCGTCGTCGACCGCTTCGCCTTCGGGCACCAGCTGCAGCCGATCCAGATCGCTGGCTCGGTCGCGATCCTCGTTGCCGCCGCCGGCATGACTCTTGGCTGGAAACTTCGGTTTCCGTCTTCTATCAAGCGGGAACGCGAAGGGAGAACCGCATGATCACCTGCTACCTGAAATACGTTATCGACCCTTACAAGGCGGCCGAGTTCGAGCATTATGCCAAGCTCTGGATCCCGCTCGTCAATCGGCTGGGCGGCACGCATCACGGGTACTTCCTGCCGCACGAGGGGGCGAACAATATTGCGCTGGCGCTCTTCAGCTTTCCGAGCCTGGCCGCATACGAGGCCTACCGCAAGGAAATGGCCGCGGATCCGGAATGCCAGGACGCCTTCGCCTATGCCGAGAAGACACGCTGCATCCTCAGCTACGAGCGCAGCTTCATGCGGCCGGTTTTCGAGTAAGCGCGCTCCGGGATTGACGAAGGCATCGGCAAGCGCGCGTTAGCGCCGCGCTTCCGAGGCCATGCTCAGCGCGAAGCCGAACAGCGCCGTACCCATCGCCCAGCGCTGCACCACCATGAACAACGGCCGCCCGGCAAGGAAGGCGGCGATACCGCTGGCGGCGAGCGCAATCATGGCGTTGACGGTCACGCTGGTCGCGATCTGGATCGAGCCGAAGACCAGCGATTGCCCGAGCACGTTGCCGAGTTCCGGCCGGATGAATTGCGGCAGCAGCGAGAGATAGAGCACCGCCACCTTGGGATTGAGCAGGCTCGTCAGGAAGCCCATGACGAACAGCTTCTTCGGCCCATCCTTCGGTAGGTTCTTGACCTGAAAGGGCGAGCGGCCACCGGGCCTGACGGCCTGCCAGGCGAGATAGAGAAGATAGGCCGCACCGGCGATGCGAAGCGCATCATAGGCAAAGGGTACGGCCAGGAGCAGCGCCGTGATCCCGAGTGCCGCCGAGACCATGTAGACGACGAAGCCGAGCGCCACCCCGCCGAGCGAGATCAAGCCGGCGCCAGGCCCCTGGCTGATCGAGCGCGAGATCAGATAGATCATGTTCGGCCCCGGCGTCAGCACCATGCCAAGGGCCAGGAGGGCAAAGCCGATCATATCCTTCAACTCGGGCATGGAGAGGCGCCTTTCGCTCGTTTTCAGCAAGCTCTACGCATTTCGCTGCAGCGGACAACGCCAGACTTGTCACCCGATCAATTTCGTCAGCGGACGCCCGCCGATCGCAGTTCGGTGATTTCCTTTTTCGGTCGCTTGCGGTAGAAATCGGCATCATCTTCGCAAGGACGTTCCATGACGCTCGCGGCCCTCATCGCCTATAGCGGCGCGCTCTTCATCGCCGCTGCCATCCCCGGTCCCGGCGTGACCGCGCTGGTTGCGCGCGCGCTCGGCTCCGGTTTCCGCGAAACCTTCTTCATGGGTCTCGGCATCGCGCTTGGCGACATGATCTATCTGACTGCCGTCATCCTCGGGCTCGCGCTGATCGCCCAGACCTTCACCACAGCCTTCCTGGTGGTGAAGTTTGCCGGCGTTCTCTATCTCGCTTACATCGCCTGGAAGCTCTGGAGCGCGGGGCTGCTGCCCGAGGACATCAAGGCAAAGCCGTCGACGAGTGCGGCTATGTCCTTCCTGTCCGGCCTGCTGATCACGCTCGGCAATCCGAAGACGATGCTGTTTTACGTGGCGCTCGTGCCGACGCTGATCGACATCAGGGCGATCGGCCCCGGCGATTACGGCCTGCTGCTGACCGCCACCTTCCTGGTGCTCCTAAGCGTACTCGTGCCCTATATGCTGCTCGCCTCGCGTGCGCGACTGTTGCTCAAGCAACCGAAGGCCCTGAAAGCGCTGAACCGGGTTGCCGCCAGCGTGCTTGCCGGAACGGCGGCCTATATCGCCGTTCGCGCCAACTGAAAAAACTTTTCCCGAACAACGACTTCGCCGGTGGTTTTTCCTTCGGCGGATCGCCGCGTGGTGTTTGTCGTTCTGGAATTGCGCGTTCATTGTTCCTATTCTCATAGCCCGACACTTCACGCCCAAGGGAGAAACCCATGTCCGACACACGCAAGCCCGGCCGCGGCCGCGTCTACTCCTCGATCACGGAAACGATCGGCGACACGCCCATCGTGCGGCTGGACAAGCTTGCCAAGGAAAAGGGCGTCAAGGCGAACCTGCTGGCCAAGCTCGAGTTCTTCAACCCGATCGCCTCGGTCAAGGACCGTATCGGCGTAGCGATGATCGAGAGCCTGGAAGCGCAGGGCAAGATTACGCCCGGCCGCACGACGCTGGTGGAGCCGACCTCCGGCAACACCGGCATCGCGCTCGCCTTCGTCGCGGCCGCCAAAGGCTACAAGCTGATTCTGACGATGCCGGAGACCATGTCGGTCGAGCGGCGCAAGATGCTGGCGCTGCTCGGCGCCGAGTTGGTGCTGACCGAAGGCGCCAAGGGCATGAAGGGCGCGATCGCCAAGGCGCAGGAACTGGTCGAGACGCTGCCGGACGCCATCATTCCGCAGCAGTTCGAAAACCCGGCCAATCCGGAAATCCACCGCAAGACGACGGCCGAGGAAATCTGGAACGACACGGACGGCGCGGTCGACATTTTCGTCTCCGGCATCGGCACCGGCGGCACGATCACCGGCGCCGGCCAGGTGCTGAAGGCGCGCAAGCCCTCCGTCAAGGTGATCGCCGTCGAGCCGGAAGAATCGCCGGTTCTTTCCGGTGGCGCCCCTGGGCCGCACAAGATCCAGGGCATCGGCGCAGGTTTTGCCCCGGCGATCCTCGACACCACGGTTTATGACGAGATCGTCACAGTCAGCAGCGCCGAGGCGATCGAATTGGCACGCCTGGTCGCCAAGCTCGAAGGCGTGCCGGTCGGCATTTCCGCGGGCGCCGCACTCACCGCCGCAATCGAGATCGGCCAGCGCGAGGAAAATGCCGGCAAGACCATCGTCGTCATCATCCCGTCCTTTGCCGAACGCTACCTCTCGACGGTGCTTTTCGAGGGCCTGGGCGGCTGATCGGGCTGGCATCACCTACAATTGGAAAGGGCGCCACGGGCGCTCTTTTTGTTTGTCGTTGATGCGTGGTTCCGCTTCAGCCAGCCTGCTCCGTGAAGCCTGCAAGATTGGCGAGCGTCGAGCGCAGGCCGGCGTCGTGATCTTCCTTCGAAATGCCCTCCGGCACGTTTTCGCAGGTGACGCTGACGCGGGTGCCATCTGCCGCCGGCTCCAGCGCCCAGGTGATCCGCATCGTCCCGGCAAAAGCGGGATCGTCGGATTGAAACTCGGTCTCCTGCACCACGCACCGATCCGGCTCCAACGCGACGAAGCGACCGGAAACGATGTCGGCATCCGCCGAACTCTTGCCCTGCGTCCTGTCGTCCGGCGCCTCGTAGATCAACTCCATGTGGAACGCGCCGCCGACGTGCGGCTCAAAGGCATGCACCTGCCCCTTCATGCCTTCGGGCGGCAGCCAGACCGCCACCGCAGCGGGATCGACCAGCGCGGCGTAGATCTTTGACGGAAGCGCCTGGATCAGACATTCGGCGCGATCGGTTCTTCTGCCGTTTGGAGTATCCGTCATCCAGTTCACTCCTCGCCGGCCAAGCTACTTCAAGAAAGCTTGGACGATCCGCTTCCAGCATCATGCGTGCCCGAGACGGCGAGAGCTGGGCATGCACAGTCTTGTCTGCCCTCGTCAGGCAGCCGCCTGCAGCCGCTCGCCGGCAATGCGATAGGAAATCGCCTCGGCGAGATGAATGCGGCCGACGGTTACTGCGCCATCGAGATCGGCGAGCGTGCGGGCGACCTTCAGCACACGGTGGTAGCCGCGGGCGGAGAACTTCATCTTTTCGGCAGCGTCCCGCAGAAGCTGCAGCCCGGCCGCATCGGGTGCCGCAATCTTCTCGATCAGCGAGGTCGATGCGCGGGCATTGCTGGTCAGCTCCGCATGGCCGAGGGCGGCAAAACGGTCGATCTGCATGGCGCGGGCGCGGGCGACGCGATGGGCGACGACCTCGCTGCTTTCGGCCGCTGCCGGCTTCAAGAGGTCGGCGGCGCTGACGGCCGGCACGTCGATGCGGATATCGATGCGGTCCATCAGCGGGCCGGAGATGCGCGCCTGGTAGTCGGACATACAGCGCGGCCCGCGGGCGCAGCTGCGGCCCGGCTCGCCGGCCATGCCGCAGCGGCAGGGGTTCATGGCGGCGACAAGCTGGATCGCGGCGGGATAGCTCACCCGGTGATTGGCGCGGGCGATGATGCATTCGGCCGTTTCGAGCGGCTGGCGCAGCGCATCGAGTACCTGCGGCGTGAATTCCGGAAACTCGTCGAGAAACAGCACGCCGTTATGGGCGAGCGACGCCTCGCCGGGCTTGGCGCGAAGGCCGCCACCAACCATCGCGGCCATGGTGGCGGAATGGTGCGGCGTGCGGAACGGCCGCCGGTCCGAAAGCTTGCCGCCCGGCAGTTGCCCGGCGATCGAGTGGATCATCGACACTTCGAGCAATTCGGCCGGATTGAGCGGCGGCAGGATCGACGGCAGGCGGGCGGCAAGCATCGACTTGCCCGATCCAGGCGGGCCGACCATCAGCAGATTGTGGTTGCCGGCAGCAGCCACCTCGAGCGCCCGCTTGGCGCTCTCCTGCCCCTTGATGTCGGCGAGATCGGGCAGGTTCGATGCGCCCGAGCGGATGGCGGCCTCAGGCCGCGAAAGCACCTGCGTGCCGCGGAAATGGTTGGCGATCGCGATCAGGCTGCGCGGCGCCAGGATATCGATCTCGGCGCCGGCCCAGGCCGCTTCCGGCCCGCTTTCGGCCGGGCAGATCAGCCCCTTGCCGAGCGCATTGGCGCCGATTGCCGCGGGAAGCGCTCCGGTAACGGCGGCAATGGTGCCATCGAGATTGAGTTCACCGATGACGACGTATGGCGCCAGTGCATCGCCGGGGATGGCGCCGAGGGCTGCCATCAGCCCGAGTGCGATGGCTAGGTCGAAATGGCTGCCTTCCTTCGGCAGGTCGGCGGGCGCGAGATTGACGGTCACCCGCTTGGCCGGCAGGGCGAGACCGGAGGCATGCAACGCGGCCTGCACCCGCTCGCGGCTTTCGGCGACGGCCTTGTCTGGCAGGCCGACGATCTGCATGCCGACCTTGCCCGGCGCGACCATCACCTGCACATCAACAGGCAGTCCCTCTATACCCTGAAATGCGACCGTGCTGACGCGCGCGACCATGCTTGCCCCCTCGCCCAGGCAGCCCGGCTATCGGGCGCCGCAACCGCCCAGGGTTGCAGGCAGAAGCCTTGCACGGATCGCGCACAAAAACAAGAACAATAACAGAACATTTGAAAGGCGTGGACGCACCGTCAAGGGGCCGTTCCAGCAAACGGCCGCGGGCGGAAGCCCGCGGCAGCGCCATCGACCCGAGATGGATCCTCGGCCGAGGTATTAATCAGGCGCGCCTGCGCTCGATCGCATCCCAAAGCAGGCTCGCGACATCGGCGCCGCCGAACTTCTTGACTTCGCGGATACCGGTCGGCGAGGTCACGTTGATCTCGGTCATGTAGTCGCCGATGACGTCGATGCCGACGAAGAGGAAGCCGCGCTCCTTGAGTGCCGGCGCGATGCGGGCGCAGATTTCCTTTTCGCGTGCCGTCAACTCCGTCGGCTCGGGGCGGCCGCCGGCATGCATGTTGGAGCGGGCGTCATGGTCCGCCGGAACGCGGTTGATGGCGCCCACCGGCTCGCCGTCGACGAGCAGGATGCGCTTGTCGCCCTTGCGCACCGCCGGCAGGTATTCCTGGGCGATGAAGGGCTCGCGAAACATCTGGCCGAACATTTCCAGCAGCGACGACATGTTGCGGTCGTCGCGGGTCGAGTGGAACACGCCTGCGCCGCCATTGCCGTAGAGCGGCTTCAGGATGATGTCGCCCATTTCCTGGCGGAAGCTTGCGATTTCGGCGGGATCGCGGGTGATCAGCGTCTTCGGCATCAGGTCGGCAAATTCGGTGACGAAGATTTTCTCCGGCGAGTTGCGCACCCAGGCCGGATCGTTGACGACGAGCGTCTTCGGATGCAGGCGCTCGAGCAGATGCGTCGAGGTGATGTAGGCCATGTCGAAGGGCGGGTCCTGACGGAGCAGGATGACGTCCATGGTCGAAAGATCGACACGCTCGGCTTCGCCAAGCGTGAAGTGGTCACCCTTGACGTCGCGCAGCGTCATCGGCTGCACGCTCGCATAGACCTTGCCGTCGCGCAGGGACAGCTTCTCGGGCGTGTAGTGGAAGAGTCGGTAGCCGCGCGACTGTGCCTCGAGGCTCATGGCGAAGGTGGAATCGCCCGCAATGTTGATGCCCGACACATGGTCCATCTGGACCCCGACATTGACGATTTTCGCCATCTACCCATCCCTCATGGATCACGGACAGCCGTGATCGATTTCAAACTACCGGAACGGAAGAGGACGGGAAAACCGCTGCCCCCTGCCGCACTGGTAAAGCCCTCGACATGTAGAATGCGGGCGGGCCTTAGGCAAGGAGAGCCGGGCCTATTCGAAGCCTTCGACGACGCAGGTGATGAGATCGTGGTCCGAAAGCGGCCGGCCGGTTTCGTCGAGCGACGGGATGATGCGGGTCTCGCCAATTTTCAGACCGCGCGACAGGAACCAGTCGAGCTTCATCGCCCGTTCCGGCCAGCGGGTGATGAGGCTCGGACGCGTGGTCATCACGTCGAGCGGTCCGCCGTGGCGGGTAAAGCCCCTGGCAGCGCTCACGGCGAACAGACCTTCGGCCTCGAAATCGCCACCGCCATGGTTGCCGGTGTTGAGGTCGCCGCCGATCAGCACTGGCAGGCCGGGGAAGGTTTCGTCGAGCGTATCGATCAATTCCTTGACCTGGCGTTCACGATAGACGGCGGTCGTTGCGCTTTCGAGATGGGTGGAGACGGCGACGAAGGGACCGGCTTCCGTCTCGATGACGGCGCCGATCGCCATACGTTCGCCAAGGCGCGGCTGCTCGCCGTCGGTGAACCACAGGCGTTCGCCCCAGAGGCGCAGCATGAAGGGTCGACCGAGCGGCGCCGAGGCCATCAGCGCATTGCCATGGAACCCCTTGGCGTTGAAATCGTCCTCGCAGAATTCGCGCTCGGTGTCGGAGCCGAGACCCATCTCGATGAACTCGATGCCATAGGCGTATTGCATGCCGAGCGTGTCGGCGACTTCGGCGGTCGGATGACGCTGGCCGGTACGGGCCATGCCGTTGTCCATTTCCGAAAGCAGGACGACCGGCGCCCCCGTTTCGGCCAGATGTGCAGCGCTTTCCGGCGCAAACAGGCAGCGCTCCAGGTTCCAGGCAGAGACGGTGAACGGAAAGGCGAGCGGCGCGGCCGACGAAGGCGTACCGCCGACCTCGACGCTGTTCATCTCCGGCCGGGCAGCCATGGCGGCGTCATGGGCGGCAATGGTGCGAACGATCTCGGCAAAGCTGGCGCGGGTTTCAAGCGAGGGAACGGCAAGTTGCTCGACGGTTTCGAAAATCACGATGCGGTCTCCAGGCGAAGGGTCTGCGCCGGGGCTTCATTGGCAAACGACGTGCCGCGCTCCAGCCGCTTTCCGGTCTCGGGCGAGAAGAAGTGCAGGCGGTCGACCGCGATGGTCACCGCGAGATCGCCCGATAGCGGCGTTTCCGGAGACAGCGCGATGGTCAGCGCCTGGCCCTCGATGGAGCCATGCACGAGCCGCTGCGCGCCCAGCTCCTCGACATAGTCGACCTGGAACAGCATGGCGCCCTCGCCGACGCCAGCAAGCCGGAGATCCTCGGCGCGAAGGCCAACGGTGACGGCGCCCTCCACCGGCGCGCGGCCGGCAAGGTCTATCCGGTAGAGGCCGATCTGCAGGCTGCCGCCTTCGATATGCCCCTTGATCAGGTTCATCGCCGGGGAGCCGATGAAGCTGGCAACGAAGGTCGAGGCCGGGCGGTGATAGACATCGAGCGGTCGACCAATCTGCTCGATGCGTCCGCCATTCAGAACCACCAGCCGGTCGGCGAGCGTCATCGCTTCGAGCTGGTCGTGGGTAACGTAGAGCGAGGTCGTGCCGAGGCGTTTCTGCAAGCGCTTGATCTCGCCGCGCATCGACACGCGCAGCTTGGCATCGAGGTTGGAGAGCGGCTCGTCGAACAAGAAGGCCGCCGGCTTGCGCACGATGGCGCGGCCCATGGCGACGCGCTGGCGCTGGCCGCCCGAGAGCGCGCGGGGCTTGCGGGAGAGATACGGCTCGATCTCCAGCATGCGCGCGGCTTCGGCGACGCGGGCGTCGATCTCGGCCTTCGGCGTCTTGCGGTTCTTCAGGCCGTAGGCGAGGTTTTCGTAGACGGTCATGTGCGGATAGAGCGCGTAGTTCTGGAAGACCATGGCGATGTCGCGCTCGGCTGGATCGACGTCGTTGATGACGCGCGAGCCGATCGTCACCGTCCCCTTGGATATCGTTTCAAGGCCGGCAACCATGCGCAGGAGCGTGGACTTGCCGCAGCCGGACGGGCCGACCAGCACGATGAATTCGCCGTCCTCGATGTCGATCGAGACGGATTTCACCGCCTCGACACTGCCGTGATAGATCTTCGAGACCTCGGCGATGGTAATGGCCGCCATGGCTGCCTCCGTAGAATTGGTGTCGTTTCAGGAGCGGGCGGGACGTTTGCCCCACTGCTGCTCCGCTTACTTGTCGCTTTCGGTCAGGCCCTTGATGAACCAGCGCTGGAAGATCACGACGATCATGACAGGCGGCAGCATGGCGAGGATCGCCAGCGCAAAGGCCTCGTTGTAGTCGGGGATGTTCGAGCCGACCCAGACGAGCAGGATCTGCTTGATGCCGCGCACCAGCGTGAAGAAGCCTTCGTCGGTCGTCATCAAGGTCGGCCAGAGATACTGGTTCCAGCCGTAGACGAACATGATGATGAAGATCGCCGCCATCATCGTGCGCGAGAGCGGCACCAGCACGTCGATGAAGAACTTGAACGGCCCGGCGCCGTCGATACGGGCCGCCTCCAGCAACTCGTCCGGCACCGACTTGAAGAACTGCCGGAAATAGAAGGTGCCGGTGGCGGATGCCAGAAGCGGCACGATCAGACCGGTATAGGTGTTCGTCAGCTTCAGCGTGTTCATCACTTCGTAGGAGGGGAGGATGCGCACTTCGAGCGGCAGAAGCAGCGTCGTGAAGATCACCCAGAAGAAAAAGGTCGCAAGCGGAAAGCGGAAGTAGACCAGCGCATAGGCCGCCAGCATCGACAGCACGATCTTGCCGACGGCGAAACCCAGCCCGAGGATCATCGAGTTCATCATCATGTTGAAGCCGGTGATCTTGCCGGTGAAGCCCCCCTCGCGCGTCAGCACCGTCTGGTAGGTCTCGACGAAATGGCCGCCCCAGGTGAGGCTGAGGCCATTCCGGTGAATATCGGCCGCCTCGTGGGTCGAGGTCATGAAGGCGACGACAACCGGCGCCACCATGATGAAGACGCCGAAGAGGAGGATGACGTGGTCGAAAATCTTGGTGCGATACATCGGCCCCACCTCAGTTGTAGTGCACGCGCCGCTCGATGAAGCGGAACTGGAAGATGGTGAGAACGAAGACGATCAGCATCAGGATCACCGATTGTGCCGAAGAGCCGCCGAGATCGTTACCGCGGAACCCGTCCATGTAGACCTTGTAGACAAGGGTGATCGGGTTGTTGGCGGCCTTGTCCTTCACCATCACGTCGATGACGCCGAAGGTGTCGAACAGTGCATAGGTGACGTTGATGATCAGAAGGAAGAAGGCGGTCGGGGCCAGAAGCGGCAGGATGACGGTCCAGAAACGGCGGAAGCCGGAGCGGCAATCGATCGCCGCCGCCTCGCGCACCGAGACCGGAATGCCCTGGAGCCCTGAGAGGAAGAAGATGAAATTATAGGGGATCTGTTTCCAGACCGAGACGACCACCATGGAAAAGGCTGTGTCGAAATAGTTGAGACCGACCTTGATGTCCCAGCCGAACCAGCGGGCGAGCTCGACGATCGGGCCGATATGCTGGTCGAAGAACATCATGCCGATGAGGCCCGCAACCGGCGGAGCGATGGCATAGACCCAGATCAGCAGCGTCTTGTAGGCGGCGTTGCCGCGGATGACGCCATCGGCCTTGACGGCGAGCAGGAGCCCGATCGACAGCGCGAAGAAGGTGACGAGCGCCGTGAAGACCGCGGTGAAGCGGGCGATGCCGAGATATTCGCCCGATTTCAGCACGTCGGTGTAGTTGGTCATGCCGACGAAGGTCGAGCCGAAGCCGAAGGGATCTTCGAGATAGAAGGACGACTGGATCGCCTGAACCGACGGCCAGTAGAAAAAGATGAAGATGATCGCGAGCTGTGGCGCGAGAAAGAGGTAGGGCAGGAACGGCGAGGAGAACTGAACGCGCTTTGCAGCGCTTTCACCTCCGCCATTCGACTGGCCGCCGAAAAGCCGGAAGGCGCCGAAGCGACGCCCACCGGTCGTGGTTCCGGTCCCTCCCCGCGCTACGGGGAGGAGATCTGTCGCGGTCGACATGGGGGTCAGCCAGCCGTCTTGGCGAAACGGGCCAGCAGCTCGTTGCCTTCCTTCTCGATCGTGTCGAACGCGTCCTTGACGGTCGTTTCGCCCGAGAAGATGCGGCCGTATTCGCGTTCCATGATTTCGCGGATCTGCGGGTAGAAGCCAAGGCGGTAGCCCTTCGACCATTCGCCGGCCGGCAGCATCAGCTGCTTGATGCCGACTTCGGCAACCGGCTTTTCCTTGTAGTAGCCGTCCTTCTGGGCAAGCTCGTAGGCTGCCTTCGTGATGGCCACATAGCCGGTGGCCTTGTGGTAGAAATACTGGATCTCAGGCGAGGTCAGGAACTGGAAGAAGTCCGCAACGCACTTGTTTTCTTCATCCGACTTGCCGGACATGGCGAAGAGTGCCGCGCCGCCGATGAAGGAGTTGGTGCCCGCACCCTTGATCGAGCCCCAATAGGGCAGGAAGGTTGCCGAGAACGGCATCTGGGCCGTCTTCTGCAGGCCACCGAAGGAGCCCGACGAACCGATCCAGAACGCGGCCTTACCTTCTTCGAAGACCTTCTGGTTATCGTTCCAGCCGGCGCCGTAGAAGGCGAAGTAGCCTTCGTCCTTCCACGCCTTCAGCTTGTCGAACATCATGACGAGGTTCGGGTCGGTGACCTTCAGCTGCGTGTCGACGACGGCATCATAACCGTTGTTGTTGGTGGCGAACTGGATGTTGTTGCGCGAGAAGAAGTTCTCGGTGAACTGCCAGGTCAGCTGCGACTGGACGAGCGGGATATAGCCGGCCTCTTTCAGCTTCGGCGCTGCGGCCTCGAACTCTTCCCAGGTCTTTGGCGCTTCGACGCCAGCCTTCTTCAGCGCTTCGTCGTTGATGTACATGATCGGCGCCGACGAGTTGAACGGCATGCCGACGAACTTGCCCTGGCTGTCGGCGTAGAAGTAACGCACGCCATCGATGAAGGCGTTGCGGTCGAAGTTGTGACCGGCCTTGATGATCAGGTCCTCGGCCGGAATGACCGCGCCCTTGGCGTTGATGATGGTCGCTGCACCGGCGTCGAAGACCTGCAGGATGTTCGGCTGTTCACCCGAGCGGAAAGCGGCGATACCGGAGGCAAGCGCTTCCTCGTAGGTGCCTTTGGAAACCGGGGTCAGCGCGCAGGCGCTCTGGGCTTCGTTGAACTTCTTGGAAACTTCGTTGATGACTTCGCCGTTGCGGCCGGCCATGCCGTGCCACCAGGTAATATTGGTCGCGGCAAGCGACGAGGTCGCGGAAAAAGCAAGGGTAAGGGCTGCGAGCGTAAACTTCTTGAACATGACTAATCCTCTCCACCGGGTTGCGGATGGCAGTGGACTAGTGACCTTCAATGACAGGCCCGTAACGCTTTTATGTCGGAACGATTACAAATTCGAGAATATGTTCCAACGAGAGGCACCCGCGGAACAACGCAATCATTTTCCTTCATTATGCGCCGATTCAGAACGCATCCGGCAGGTGCCGCGGCCAGCCCCAAGGGGTCACGGTGACGATGTCGTAGCGCACGGAAAGCCTGCTGAAATCCGGCTGTTTCGCCAGCCAGAGATCGCTCGCGGCACGGATACGCCTCTGCGCTGTCGCCGTCACGGCGAAGACGCCGTCTTCGGCCGAGCGACGGGCCTTGACCTCGACACAGGCGATGAGATCGCCGCGCCTTGCGATGATGTCGATCTCACCAAGCTTGGTGCGATGGCGCATGGCGACGATGCGGTAGCCCTTGAGCAGGAGACAAAGCGCGGCGCGGTATTCGGCAAGGTATCCTCGCCTCAGCGCCCTCAGCTTCCGCTTGTCGCCGCCATCAGTCGTCATGGCGCTCCTTCAGTTGCAGCAGCCGGTCATAGAGTTCCTTGCGCGGCAGGCCCGTCTGGCGGGCGGCTTCGGTTGCCGCCTTGCCGGTGGGCATGTCGGCAACGAGGCTTTGCAGCAGCGCGTCGACATCGGCCGCTTCCGGTTCGGGCGCGGCGTCAGGAGGGCCGATGACGAGCACGATCTCGCCCTTGACCGGCCCCGCCTGTTCATAATGAACGGCAAGCTCGCCAAGCGTGCCGCGGCGAAACTCCTCGAAGGTCTTGGTCAGTTCTCGGCAGACGGAGGCCCGCCTGCCCTCGCCCAGGACCTCGGCTGCCGCAGCGACGGTTGCAGCGATCCGGTGTGGCGATTCGAAGAACAGGATGGTTGCCGGCACGGCGGCGAGTTCCCTGAAGCGATCGCGCTTGGCCTTGTCCTTGGTCGGCAGGAAACCGGCAAAAAGGAAAGCATCGTTCGGCAGGCCCGAACCGACGAGGGCTGCCAGCGGCGCCGAGGCGCCGGGGATCGGCACGACGCGATGTCCGGCCCCGATCGCAAGCTGCCCCAAGCGATAGCCGGGGTCGGAGACCAGCGGCGTGCCGGCATCGGACACCAGCGCCACCGAACGCCCTTCCGAAAGCGCTGCCAGCAACCGAGGACCGACCTCGTCGGCATTGTGCTCGTGGTAGGCATAGGGCCGATTGGTGATGCCGTAACGGTCGAGCAGCACGCGTGTAACCCGCGTGTCCTCGCAGGCCAGCACATCGGCGCCGGCCAGCGTTTCCAGCGCCCGCAGCGTGATGTCGCCGAGATTGCCGATCGGGGTCGCCACCAGATAGAGCGCGGCATCAAGGGGACGGGCCGGAACGCTCACATTGTGCAGCCGGTAGCTGCGCTCCCTCTGTCCGCCTGCCGGTTCCGCTGTCTTCTGCTTTTCCACCTGTAACGTCCTGATCGTGCTGACCGATGTGTCTATCCGGCCTTTATGAGTGAGCCACCATGACAGAGCAAGGGCAAGACGGCGGGCCTACGTGCCGCATCTGGGGACAGAAGCCCTCAAACCCCTTGCTTTCCGGGCGCTCTTTCTGCCATTTTGCCGGTCCACATCTATCCGGTCGGTCGGCCGGGGCACTCGCAGTTGACGCTCAGGCGGACGTTTCGCCCGCCGGGCAATGGTTGAAAGCGGCATCCCATGCGCATTACTCTCGAGCGATCCAACCTCCTGAAATCGCTGAACCACGTGCACCGCGTGGTGGAGCGGCGAAACACGATCCCGATCCTCTCGAACGTGCTCCTGCGTTCCGACGGCGCCAGCCTCGAAATGAAGGCGACCGACCTCGACCTCGAAATCACCGAGGCGACGCCGGCTCAGGTGGAACAGGCGGGTGCGACCACCGTGCCGGCCCACCTGCTCTACGACATCGTGCGCAAGCTGCCAGACGGTTCGGAGGTGCTGCTTGCCACCAATGCCGAGGGCACGGCGATGACCGTCCAATCCGGCCGTTCGAAATTCTCGCTGCAGTGCCTGCCGCAATCGGACTTCCCGGATCTCACCGCCGGCAGCTTCTCGCACTCGTTCCGCCTCAAGGCGACCGACCTCAAGATGTTGATCGATCGCACCCAGTTCGCGATCTCGACCGAGGAAACCCGCTACTATCTCAACGGCATCTTCGTCCACACGGTCGAAAGCAAGGGTGAGCTGAAGCTTCGCGCCGTCGCCACCGACGGCCACCGCCTGGCGCGCGCCGACGTCGAAGCGCCGTCCGGTTCCGAAGGCATGCCGGGCATCATCATCCCGCGCAAGACCGTCAGCGAATTGCAGAAGCTGCTCGACAACCCGGATCTCGTCGTCACCGTCGAAGTCTCCGACGCCAAGATCCGCCTGACGATGGGCTCGATCGTCATGACCTCGAAGCTGATCGACGGCACCTTCCCGGACTACCAGCGCGTCATCCCGGCCAACAACGACAAGGAACTGCGCGTCGATTGCCAGTCCTTCGCCCAGGCCGTCGACCGCGTGTCGACGATCTCGTCCGAGCGCGGCCGCGCCGTCAAGCTGGCGCTGAACGAAGGCCAGATGACGCTGACGGTCAACAATCCGGATTCCGGCAGTGCTACGGAAGAACTGCCCGTCGGCTACGACCACGATCCGCTCGAAATCGGCTTCAACGCCAAGTACCTGCTCGACATCACGTCGCAACTGACCGGCACCGATGCGATCTTCATGCTGGCAGACCCGGGCTCGCCGACGCTCGTCCGTGATCTGGCCGCTGAAGATGCGCTCTATGTGCTCATGCCGATGCGCGTGTAGCCGGGCCTGACGTGGCACGAATTGCCAACCCGTCACGCCCGCGCGTGGCGGGTTTTTTGTTGACCGCGGCATTTGCGGGCTGTTGATAAGCGAACGCTTTCAGGCGCAGACAGACTTGTTTTTGCCGCAGATGGGGACACATTATGTTGACGCCGCCGCCACCGGCTCGAATCACCGGGTGGGGAATTTTGCGCGGACGGCCTGTGCGAGGAGAGGACAGCGGTTTTGAGGGGTTCAATGAATTTGCGCGTGAAGGTGAAGGAACGGCTCGGACGGAAGTTCGACGAGGAGATTCGCTTTTTCAAGGGATGGATGAGCAACGCCAAGGCTGTCGGCGCGATCCTGCCGACCTCCTCCGTCACCGCGCGCCGAATGGCAAGCGTCATCAACCCGGCCTCGGGCCTTCCGGTTCTTGAGCTCGGCCCCGGCACTGGCGTCATCACCAAGGCGATCCTGGAGCGTGGCCTTGAGCCGTCCAATCTCGTGTCGATCGAGTATTCGACCGATTTCTACAATCAGCTCAAGACCAACTTCAACGGCGTCAACTTCATCAACGGCGATGCTTTCGATCTGGAGCATACCCTTGGCGAACTCAATGGCCAGACCTTCGACAGCGTCGTCTCGGCCGTGCCGCTTCTGAACTTCCCGATGCACCGGCGCGTCGAACTGATCGACGATCTGCTGTCGCGCATTCCGGTCGGCCGGCCGGTCGTGCAGATTTCCTACGGACCTTTGTCGCCCGTCGTTGCCATGCCGGACCGCTACAGCATCCAGCATCTCGACTTCGTCGTGCGCAACATTCCGCCGGCGCAGCTCTGGGTCTATCGCCGGGCGCACTGACAGGATGTTCGGCGTCTACGTCACCCATCCGCAGGTCCAGATCGATCCTGATGTGCCCGTCCCGCAATGGGGCCTTTCCACGGTTGGCCGCGAACGCGCGGTCATCACCGCCGCATTGCCCTGGGTGCGTTCGCTCGGACGGATCGTTTCGAGCGACGAAACCAAAGCGATCGAAACCGCACAACTGCTGGCCGATGCGGCCGGCGTGGCGGTCGAGGTCCACCACGACATGGGCGAGAACGATCGCTCGGCTACCGGCTTCCTTCCTCCGCCGGAATTCGAGAAGGCGGCCGACTGGTTCTTCGCCAATCCCACCGAGAGCTTCAAGGGCTGGGAGCGGGCGATCGACGCCCAGGCCCGCATCTCGAATGCGGTCTTTCGGATCCTCGAGGACCACGACCCGAAGATCCCGATCGCCTTCGTGGGCCATGGCGGCGTCGGCACGCTTCTGAAATGCCGGCTCACTGGCGCGCCGATCTCGCGCGCCGCCGACCAGAAGGGTGGCGGCGGCGGCAATGTCTTTGCTTTCCGCCTTGCGGATCGAGCCGTCGCATGCGACTGGACCCCGATGGAACACTGGCAGGGGATTTAGACGATGACCGAAACCGCGCGCGACAGACTGATCGTAGGCCTCGACCTTCCGACGATTGCGGATGCCGAGAAGATCGTGTCGACGCTCGGAAACGACGTCTCCTTCTACAAGATCGGCTACCAGCTGGTCTTTGCCGGCGGCCTGGAATTCGCACGCGACCTGGCCAAGAGCGGCAAGAAGGTCTTCCTCGACATGAAGCTGCTCGATATCGACAACACGGTGGCCAAGGGCGTCGAGAACATCGCCAAGATGGGCATGTCGATGCTGACCCTGCACGCCTATCCGAAGGCGATGAAGGCAGCTGTCGAGGCCGCGAAGGGCTCCGATCTCTGCCTGCTCGGCGTCACCGTGCTCACCTCGATGGACGAGCAGGACGTGATCGATGCCGGCTACGAATACGACCCGCACACGCTGGTGCTGCGCCGGGCCGAACAGGCGCGCGCCGCCGGCATGGGCGGCATCGTCTGCTCGGCGGAAGAATCTTCGGCCGTGCGCAAGATCATCGGCCCCAACATGGCGCTCGTCACTCCCGGCATCCGCCCGGCCGGCGCGGACAAGGGCGACCAGAAGCGGGTGATGACGCCCTCCGAGGCGCTCAAGGCCGGATCCAGCCATCTCGTCGTCGCGCGCCCAATCGTCGCAGCCGCCGAACCGCTTGCCGCTGCCCGCGCCATCCTTGCCGAAATGAACGGCGCGCTTGCCCGCTGATGCCGAGCGGCACCCCTCGGACCCGCGTGGCCGGCCGATCCGCTTGACCTCGACCCAAATTTGCCGGAAGTAACACTCCCGTCAGCCTTTCGTGCTGCAAGACGAGGAGCTCAGTATGGCCAAGGGATACTGGATCGCACGGGTCGATGTCCGCGACCCCGAGCGCTACAAGGACTATGTGGCGGCCGCAAAGCCGGCCTTCGAGAAGTACGGCGCCAATTTTCTGGCACGCGGCGGTGTCCATCACCGGCTGGAAGGTGGCGTTCGCGCCCGCAACGTCGTCATCGAATTTCCATCGCTGCAGGCGGCGATCGACTGTTATAACTCTCCCGAGTACCAGATTGCCGCCGCAATCCGCCAGGAAGTCGCCGACGCCGAGATGGTGGTCGTCGAAGGCGTCTGATCCCCACCGCCTCCAACCTTCAGCAGGCTCTGCACGCAGGCGTCGATTGGCCTTCACCTCTCGCGGCTGTTGGGCTATGTAGCAATCAATTCTTTCCGATCCGATCAGGAGTGCACATCCCATGACCTTGTCCAACCTTCCGCCGCTGGTGACGATTTTCGGCGGATCCGGGTTCGTCGGCCGTCATGTGGTGCGCGCGCTCGCCAAGCGCGGCTATCGCATCCGCGTCGCCGTTCGCCGTCCGGATCTTGCCGGCCATCTCCAGCCGCTCGGCAATGTCGGCCAGATCTCCTTCGTCCAGGCGAACCTGCGTTACCGTAAATCGGTCGACCGCGCCGTCGAAGGCTCCGATCACGTCATCAACTGCGTCGGCGTGCTGTTCGAAAGCGGCCGCAACACCTTCGATGCCGTCCAGGATTTCGGCGCCCGTGCGGTGGCTGAAGCCGCCCGCGGCGTCGGCGCGACGCTGACCCACATCTCCGCCATTGGCGCCGACGCATCGTCCGCCTCGAACTACGCCCGCAGCAAGGGCCGCGCCGAGGCTGCGATCCTGGAAACGAAGCCCGACGCGATCATCCTGCGTCCGTCGGTCGTCTTCGGTCCCGAGGACGGCTTCTTCAACAAGTTCGCCAACATGGCCCGCTTCTCGCCGGCCCTGCCGTTGATCGGTGGCGGCGAGACGAAGTTCCAGCCCGTCTACGTGACCGACGTCGCCGAAGCCGTTGCTCGCGCCGTCGACGGCAAGATCGCCAAGGGCAAGATCTACGAACTCGGCGGCCCGGACGTCTTGAGCTTCCGCGACTGTCTCGAGATCATGCTTAACACGATCGACCGCAAGCGCGCACTCGTCTCGCTGCCCTTCGGCGTTGCGTCCCTCATCGGCAGCGTTTCGTCGCTGATCCCCTTCGTGACGCCGCCGCTCACCGCCGACCAGGTGGTGTTGCTGAAATCCGACAATGTCGTCTCGGCAAAGGCCGTTTCGGAAGGTCGCACGCTTTCGGGCATCGGCATCGACCCGACGATGCTGGAACCGATCCTGCCGACCTACCTCGTGCGCTACCGCCCACAGGGCCAGTACACCCGCAGCGGCCGCGCTGCCTGATCGGCAGCGACCCAGCGATTTTTTGAACGGCCGTCGGAACTTCCGGCGGCCGTTTTCTGTTGTATTGCGGTAACAGCGTTGCAGTTCTGCCGCACTGGCAAAAGCGATTGGCATTTACCGCAAATTCAACATGTCCTGATATTGATCATGTCATATCCACCAACTAAACACCGCCTCGCGCCCCCGATCCCAAGGCATGACGGCGGGCGGCGGCATCAATCTCGAAAGGCATAGCGTCCATGGGCAAGTCGATCGCAATCTTTTTTGCGTGTGCGGCACTGATCATTCTGGCTGGCTCGTTCATGGCGCCGAACACGGTCGCCAGCAGCGGCAAGGATTGCGCTCCGGCCTATGGCGTCGATCCGTGCACGACCGCGTCGATCGACCTTTCCGGCAACTAAGCCGGCACCCTCTTGGAGGGTAAAATCAGTTATTGGCGGGGGCCAGTGGCCGCGTGCGTTTCTTCGTGAGACGCACGCGGCTTTGTTTATGGAGGCCGCTTTAGGCCAAAGAAAAAGGCGCGTCCGGAACGCGCCTTTTGTCATTCTGAGATCGTCGGTTCCGCTCAGCCAAGCAGCCACAGACCGATCAGGCCGGCGATCCCGACGACGATGCGCCAGATGGCGAAAGGCGTGAAGCCGCGCCGCGAGACGAAGTCGAGCAGCGAGCGCACGACGAAGATGCCGGCGACGAAGGCGGCGATGAAACCGACGGCAATCAGGGTGAAGTCGTCGAAGGACAGCGCGTCGCGGTTCTTGTAGAGGTCCAGCGTGAAGGCGCCGAGCATGGTCGGCATCGCCAGGAAGAACGAGAACTCGGCGGCCGAGCGCTTGTCGGTGCCCATCAGCAGCGCACCGGCGATCGTCGCGCCCGAACGGGACGTACCGGGGATCATCGCCAGGCATTGGAACAGGCCGATCTTCAGCGCCAGCGACGGCGGATAGTCCATCACGTCGGTATAGCGCGGCTTCAGCGGCATCTGGTCGATCGCATAGAGGATGACTCCACCGACGATCAGCACGACGCAGATCAGGACAGGCGTCTCGAACAGCACCGTCTTGATGAAATCATGGGCGATGGCGCCGATGACGGCCGCCGGCAGGAAAGCGAGCAGCACTGACACGACGAAGCGGCGCGCCTTGATGCTTGTCGGCAGCGCCAGCGCGATCGACAGAAGCTTCTGGAAATAGACGAGCAGGATCGCCAGAATGGCGCCAAGCTGGATGAGAACGGCGAAGGTGTTGCCCGGCGACTTGAAGCCGAGAAAGTGGCCGGCGAGGAGAACATGCGCCGTCGACGAGACAGGGATAAACTCCGTCAGGCCCTCGATGAGCCCGAGGACGAGCGCGCTGATGATCGATTGATCCGCCATATATGAGATTTTCCTGACAAGTTTTGAAGTGGGGGGAAAAGGCTGATTCGCTTGTGTTTGCCACCACAAATTTCTATAGCTCTTTCTTATGAGCCGTGGCCAGACGCTTGCGCCGCCACGCTGATGCCCCCAGCAAAAAGCCTCTGAGAAACCAGATCATCGATGCCGACACTGTATCATCACCCAATGTCCTCCGCCTCACGGTTCGTTCGCCTGATCCTTTCGGAATACGGCTATCAGACGGAACTGACCGATGAGCAGCCCTGGGAAAATCGGCGCGACTTCCTGGCGTTGAACCCGGCCGGCACGCTACCGGTCTATGTTGACGATAGTATGAGGGCTCTCTGTGGGGCCACGATCATCTCGGAATATCTCGACGAGACGAACGGCATCATGAAGCGGGATCGCCGGCTGCTCGCGGAAGATCCGTTCCAGCGCGCCGAGATCCGCCGGCTGGTCGAGTGGTTCCTGCAGAAGATGGAAGCCGATGTGACCCGGCCGCTGGTGCGCGAGCGTATCTTCAAGCTGCAGATGACGCCGGACCAGGGCGGCGGCGCGCCCGACAGCAAGATCCTGCGCACGTCCCGCGCCAACATCCGCCAGCACATGAAATACCTCTCGTGGCTCGCGGGCACACGCACCTGGCTTGCCGGCGACCGCATTTCCTATGCGGATCTCGCCGCGGCCGCGACCGTGTCCGTGCTCGACTATCTTGGAGAAATCGACTGGTCGGACGCTCCGAGCGCCAAGGAGTGGTACCAGCGGCTGAAGTCCCGCCCCTCCTTCCGCCCGCTGCTTGCCGAGCGCGTGCGCGGCGTGACCCCCGTTCCGCACTATGCGGATCTCGACTTCTGAGGCGAACAGCGTGCCCGGCATCGATGCCAAGGCAGACAGTGAGGAACGGCGCCGGCTGAAGCTGACGGCGTTCCTGAAGGCGGAAGCGGCAGACAAGGGCTTCGATCTCTGTCGCATCACCCGGCCCGATGCCATTCCGCAAGCCCCAAGCCGGCTCAGGGATTTCCTCGACGAGCGCTTCCACGGCACGATGGACTGGCTCGAAGAGACGGCCGCGCGCCGTTCAGATCCGCGCACGCTCTGGGGCGAGGTGCGCTCCGTCGTCATGTTCGCGATGAACTACGGCCCGGAACACGATCCGCGTGGCATTCTCCAGCAGACCGATCGCGGTGCGATCTCGGTCTATGCCCAGAACCGCGACTACCACGACATCATCAAGGGCAAGCTGAAGGAAGTCGCGACCCGCTTTGCCGCCCGCGCCGGCGAGGACGTCAAGGTCTTCGTCGATACGGCCCCGGTGATGGAAAAGCCGCTGGCGGAGCAGGCCGGCCTCGGCTGGCAGGGCAAGCACACCAATCTCGTCAGCCGCGAGTTCGGCTCCTGGCTGTTTCTCGGCAGCCTGTTCACGACGGCGGACCTCGCCTTCGACGAAGCCGAACGCGACCATTGCGGCTCCTGTCGCGCCTGTCTCGACGCCTGTCCGACCGACGCCTTCCCGGCGCCCTACCGGATCGACGCGCGCCGTTGCATCTCTTACCTCACGATCGAGCACAAGGGGCCGATCGATCCCGAACTCCGACCGCTGATCGGCAACCGCATCTATGGCTGCGACGACTGTCTTGCCGCCTGCCCCTGGAACAAGTTCGCGCAGGCGGCCTCGGAAATGAAGCTCAGGGCACGCGACGACCTGAAGGCGCCGTCGCTCGAAACCCTGCTTGACCTCGATGACCCGAGCTTCCGCAGCCTGTTTTCAGGCTCGCCGGTCAAGCGCATCGGTCGAGACCGCTTCGTGCGGAACGTGCTGATCGCCGCTGGCAACTCCGGCAGCGAGGCGCTGGTGCCCGCAGTCAAGGCGCGCGTCAACGACCCCTCTGCCGTGGTGCGGGCGATGGCGGTCTGGGCGCTGTCACGATTGGTCGCGCCTGCGGCGCTTGCGGAATTTGCCGAACAATGCGAGCCAGAGACGGACGAAGACGTCCTCAACGAATGGCAGATCGCGGGAGTGAGCCGATGCATGTCCTGATCCTTGGCGCCGGTTACTCCGGTACGGCAATCGCAAAAGCGATGGCCCCGACGGCCACAAGCGTCATCGGCACCACCCGGACCGAGGAGAAGGCGACAAAGCTCGAAAAGGCCGGCATCCGCCCGGTCCTCTTCGACGGCGAAACGATCTCCGACGGTCTGGCCACCGCCCTTGGCAAGGCAACCCATTTGATCCAGTCGATCGCGCCCGGTCGCGACGGCGATCCCATGTTCCGCGCCACGAGCCCGGACCTCGCGCAGATCGCGCCGAACCTCAAATGGATCGGCTACCTCTCGACGGTGGGCGTCTATGGCGACCACGGCGGAGAATGGGTCACCGAGGACATGCTGCGCAAACCGGTCTCGGCCCGCTCTGTCGAACGCGTGGAAGCGGAAGACGCCTGGATCGCCTTCGGCAAGAAGCAGGATATTCCCGTCGCGGTGCTGAGGCTCTCCGGCATCTACGGCCCCGGCCGCAACGCCTTCTGCAATCTCGAAAACGGCACGGCACGGCGGCTGGTCAAGCCCGGCCAGGTGTTCAATCGCATCCGCGTCGAGGATATCGGCGCGGCAGCCCTGTTCCTCGCCAACACTGGCACCAGCGGCGTCTTCAACATCACCGACAACGAGCCGGCACCGCCGCAGGACGTGGTCGCGGAAGCCGCCCGGCTCATGGGTGTCGAGCCGCCGCCGGAAACGCCCTTCGAGCAAGCCGAACTGTCACCGATGGCCCGCACCTTCTATGGCGAAAACAAGCGGGTTTCGAACGCCCGCATGCGCGCAACCGGTTTTGAATTCGCGTTTCCGGATTATCGCGTCTCGCTTGCACAGCTCTGGCAGTCGGGCGCCTGGCGCGGACAGTGAAACGAAATATGGCACGCGCCAGATAGCATAACCCGTAATGCTTATAGAACGTCGACAGTCAGTCCGTCAGTAATGGCCAGGGCTGGGCGAGCGCAATTGTGACATTCTTTGGATATTCGTTCGATACTTGGCTTTTTCATACAACCTGTGCGCTAGTAACGAATTTTCGACCATCCGGATTCCGGAAAATTGGTCCAATTCGAAATTTTTAATGATTTTTTTCGTTTACCGGCCAGTTCGGCCCGCGTGCGGAAGTTGGGGAGCGCTCAACCCCTGATTCCAAAGAACTTCCGGCCCAGGCTTAAACTATTTCAAACAATCTTCGTTTTTGAAATTTCGTCATTTTTTAATAAATCCTAATAGAGCGTAAATGGTTGAAGCACGTTTTTGCCATTTTTCGCCCCAATTAGCGGTTCCCAGAAGTTTTTAACCAAGTGTTTTGACCGAGGGGATCGCCAGTTTGACGCCAGCGAAGATCAAGACTGCTGCCGCTGCAGCGCTATTCACGGCCACTATCGGTCTCGTTTCCGTTTCCGATAGCCATGCGGCCGGTGCCGGCTGCGGCGGCGCATCCTGGTATGCGCTGAGCTCCAAGACCGCCTCCGGCGAGCGCATGAATGCCACTCACCTGACGGCCGCCCATCGCAGCCTGAAATTCGGCACCAAGGTGCAGGTCACCAACAAGCGCAACGGCAAGAGCGTGATCGTTCGCATCAACGATCGCGGCCCCTTCATCCGCGGTCGCGTCATGGATCTTTCCAAGGCTGCTGCTTCGCAGATCGGCATGGTTCGCTCCGGTACTGCCAGCGTCTGCTACCGCGTCGTCAACTCCTGATCTTGAAATACTGCTACCCGGCCTGCGTTCGGGTGGATCTACTTCGCTAAAGGCCGTTCTCGGCGGTTAATCTTCTCCGCCGTCTTGCTCTTCGATGCCATCGCCGTTACCACGGCGAAAAAGGAGTTGATCGAAGATGCGTTTGGGCGGCAGGCTCGCTGGAGCCATTGAGGTTCTTGAGGATATCGAAAAGCGGAAGCGCCCGGTCGCCGACGCGCTCAAGGATTGGGGCCTTGCCCACCGTTTCGCCGGATCCGGCGATCGCTCGGCGATCGGCAACATCGTCTACGACGCCCTTCGCATGAAGCTCTCCCACGCTTACCTCATGGACAGCGACAGCGCCTCGGCGCTCGGCCATGCGGTGATGTACCGCCAGTGGGGCTTTTCGCCAGAAAAGCTGGCCGCCGAACTCGATGGCGACAAGTTCGCGCCGGAGGCACCGGCCGAACAGCTTCAGGCCTTCAGGTCGCGCCGGATCGAAGACGCCCCGGCCCATGTGCAGGGCGACATCCCCGAATGGGTGCAGGCCTCCTTTGAAGAAAACTTCTCCGACGACTGGCTGGAAGAAGCCAAGGCGCTCGCGGGCCGGCCGACGCTGGACCTGCGCGCCAACACGCTGAAGGCCTCGCGCGCCAAAGTGCTGAAGGCACTGGAGCGCAGCGGCGCCGAGGCGGCAACGATCGCCCGCAACGGCATCCGCATTCCCGCCGGCGAAGGCGCCTCGCGCCTGCCGAACGTGACGGCCGAGCTTTCCTTCCAGAAGGGCTGGTTCGAGGTCCAGGACGAGGGATCGCAGATCGTCGCCGACCTCGCCTATCCGCAGGAAGGCGAACAGGTGCTCGATTATTGCGCCGGCGGCGGCGGCAAGACGCTCGCCATGTCGGCAGCGATGAACAACAAGGGCCAGGTCCACGCCTACGACACCGACCGCAAGCGGCTTGCCCCGATCATCGAGCGGCTGAAGCGCGCCGGGACCCGCAATGTCCAGGTGCATGAATCGACCGAAAGCCTCGCGCCGCTGGCCGGCCGTTTCGATCGCGTGCTGGTCGATGCGCCCTGCACCGGAACCGGTACCTGGCGCCGTCGCCCCGATACCAAATGGCGGCTGAACCAGAAGAACCTCGAAGAGCGCATCTCCCAGCAGGAAGAAGCGCTGGCAAGTGCGGCGCAGTTCGTCCGCCCCGGCGGCCACCTGATCTACGTCACCTGCTCGGTTCTTCCCGAGGAGAACGAGGCGCAGGTTTACGGCTTCTGCGAGGACAATCCGGAATTCGAGATCCTGTCTGCCGCCGACATCTGGGCGACGCTGTTTGGCACCGACAAGCCGCAGCCCTGGTCTGCGGACATGAAGACGGTGACGCTGACACCCGCTTCCACCGGCACGGACGGCTTCTTCTTCTGCCTGATGCAACGCAAGGGTTAAGGCCGTTTGACGATCGTCAAAAGGCGCGCATCAGATTGAAAGCGTTCTAAACTATACACTTTGACACAAGTTTGCTTTTGGTTCATGAGAAGCGGGCTCGGCGGGGCCTTTCTCATGGCCTGACGGCTGAACGACGCCATGTTTTGCGGCGCGTTCGACTGCGCCGGGGGACGCAACAGGAGAGGGTCATGACCAAGAAATTTTTCCGCGGCGCCGCGCTGGCGCTGATGACGGCGACCTCGGCGATGGCCCTGCAGCCGGCCCATGCCGCGACCGATGCCGCCGCCGTGGTGAAGCACTACACCGCCGTCGCTCACGCCAAGTTCGAAGATGCGCTGACGACCGCAGAAGCGCTCGACAAGGCGGTCGACGCGCTGATCGCGACGCCGAGCGAAGAAACGCTGAAGGCCGCGCGCGACGCCTGGAAGAAGGCCCGCAACCCCTACCAGGAAACCGAAGTCTACCGTTTCGGCAACGCGATCGTTGACGAGTGGGAAGGCAAGGTCAACGCCTGGCCGCTCGACGAAGGCCTGATCGACTATGTCGATCCGAGCTACGGCACCGAGAGCGACGAGAACGCGCTGTTCACCGCCAATGTCATCGCCAACAAGACGATCAAGATCGACGGCAAGGACGTCGACGCCTCCAACATCACGCCGGAATTCCTGGCGGGCACGCTGCAGGAAGCCGGCGGCATCGAGGCGAACGTCGCGACCGGCTACCACGCCATCGAATTCCTCCTTTGGGGCCAGGACCTGAACGGCACCAAGGCCGGCGCCGGCAACCGCCCGTACACGGATTACGACACCAAGGCGTGCACCGGCGGCAATTGCGACCGCCGCGCCGCCTATCTGAAGGCTGCGACCGAGCTGCTCGTTTCCGACCTCAAGGAGATGGTCGCCAACTGGACGCCGGATGGTGCCGCGACCAAGGCGGTCGAGGCCGACCCGAAGGCTGGCCTCGTCGCCATCCTCACCGGCATGGGCTCGCTCTCCTATGGGGAACTCGCCGGCGAACGCATGAAGCTCGGCCTCTTGCTGCACGATCCGGAAGAAGAGCATGACTGCTTCTCCGACAACACGCACAACTCGCACCTGCACGATGCGATCGGCATCCAGTCGGCCTATACGGGCGAATACACCCGCGTCGACGGCACGAAGATGACCGGCCCGTCGCTCTCCGAACTCGTTGCGGCCAAGGATGCCGCGCTCGACAAGGAGATGGCGGGCAACCTCGCCACCACGGTCGAGAAGATGCAGGCGATGGCCAAGCGCGCGGAAACGACCGAGGCCTACGACCAGATGATCGGCGAAGGCAATGCCGAGGGCAACGCCACCATTCAGGCGGCGATCGACGGCCTGATCGCTCAGGCAAAGACCGTACAGCGCGTCATTGCGTCGCTGGATCTCGGCACCGTTGAGCTTGAAGGTTCCGACAGCCTGGATAATCCTAACGCCGTCTTCCAATAAGCTGAAAAGGCGGGCCGCATCGATAA
>NZ_JTLA01000044.1:0-75868 GCF_000799055.1 Ensifer sp. ZNC0028 | reverse complement strand
CCCGCCGTTGCCGAGGGTGCATCGCGCGACACGCTATCCGGGGAACAAAACGCATGACCAATCAACGGCTCATCATGCTGATCTTCTTCCTGCAACCGATCGCCTTCGGCGCCTGGCTGCCGCGTATTCCCGACGTGCAGCAAAGGCTCGGCCTCGGCCCGGCGGAACTGGCGATCGCGCTGCTCGGCATGCCCGTCGGCATTCTGCTGACGCTGCCGTTTGCCGGTCGTTTCGTCGCCTGGATCGGCGGCCGTGCAACCATCCTCTACGGCTTCGTCGTCTTTCTGGCGCTCGTCTGGCTGCCGACATGGGCTCCGAACATCGAGGTGCTCTTCGTGGCGCTCGCCATTGTCGGCGCGGCGCTGACGACGCTTGAACTCGGCCTCAACGTCGAGGCCGACGCGATCGAAAAGCACTCCGGGAAGCTGATCATGAGCACCTGCCACGGCTTCTGGAGCCTCGGCATCATGACCGGCAGCCTGGTTGGCGTCGGCTTCGCGGCGCTGCATGTGGCGCCGGAATGGGCGGTGCCGCTGACGGCTGCCGGCATGTTGCCGATCAGCGTCTATTTCGCACGGAAGCTGCCGCTCCTGAAGACCGGCGAGGCCGCGGCTGCCGAGGCGGCACCATCCAGGCGCAAGCTGCCGGGCTGGGCATTGCTCGGGGTTTGCTTCTTCGTCTTCGGCATCACCATGACCGAGGGCGCCGTCGCCGACTGGTCGGCGGTCTTCCTGCGTGACATCTTCGGGCTTTCCAGCGCCAGCGCCGGTTTCGGCTACTCGATCTTCGCCTTCATGGTGGCGGCCGGGCGCTTCGCCGGCGACCGGCTGAAGGCGAGCTACGGCCCGGTTGCGGTGGCGCGCGCCTGCGGTATCGCCAGCATTACCGGGCTCATTCTGGTGGTGGTAAGCCCCGCCGCCTGGGCAGCGCTTCTCGGCTTTGCCGCCATGGGCTTCGGCGTATCGGTCGGCTTTCCCTTCGCCGTCACCGCCGCCGCCGACCAGAAGGACCGGCCGGCGGCCGCAAGCGTCGCCATTCTGTCCTTCATCGCACTGCTTGGCTTCCTGCTTGGGCCGCCACTGATCGGCCTGATTGCCGAACACAGCGACATGCGCTTCGGCCTTGGCGTGCTCGTGCCCTTCCTCGCCGTCAGCCTGCTTCTGACCGGCCGGCTCAAGCCCGCCGCCCGTGTGGGCGTGCAGGACGCCCAGCAAGCTGCCAGCCGCGCGTAACGGCTACGGCAAGACGAGAACGCAAAAAGCCCCGGCCATGCCAGGCCGGGGCTTTCGTCATTCTTCGTCTGGCGTGTCTTACTTGCGTGCCGCCATGGTGTTGTAGCTGGTGATGAGGTTGCGGTAGTCCGGGATGTGGTTCGAAAACAGCGTGCCGAGACCTTCGATGTCGTTGCGCCAGTCGCGGTGCAGTTCACAGGCAACGCCGAACCAGGTCATCAGCTGAACGCCGGCGGCGGTCATGCGCGACCAGGCGGAATCGCGGGTCACCTCGTTGAAGGTGCCGGAGGCATCCGTGACCACGAAGACCTCGAAGCCTTCCTCGATCGCCGAAAGCGCCGGAAACGCCACGCAGACCTCGGTCACCACGCCGGCGATCAGCAACTGCTTCTTGCCGGTGGCCTTCACCGCCTTGACGAAGTCCTCGTTGTCCCAGGCGTTGATTTGGCCCGGGCGGGGAATGAAGGGCGCGTCGGGAAACTGTTCCTTCAACTCCGGCACCAGCGGGCCGTTCGGGCCGTCCTCGAAGCTGGTGGTCAGAACCGTCGGCAGCTTGAAGTACTTGGCGAGATCACCAAGCGCCAGCACGTTGTTCTTGAACTTGTCCGGGTCGAAGTCGCGCACCAGCGACAACAGGCCGGTCTGATGGTCGACGAGCAGGACGGCAACATCATCCTTGTTGAGGCGTACGTAGGGCTTGGTCATCGGAAGTCCTTTCCTTCGTTTGGTTTTCATCACCGCCAGCGACCGTCGTTGCCGCTTGATCCGCTGTGATTGAACGTAAGCTACTGCAGGACCCTCACCGCAAAAAGATTGTGAATTTCGACGCAGCGTCCTATCAATAGAACGATGCAGGACCTGAACGACCTCTATTATTTTGTCCAAGTCGTGGAGCACGGCGGCTTTGCGGCGGCGGCGCGGGCGACCGGTACGCAGAAATCGCGGCTGAGCCGGCGCATTGCTGTCCTGGAAGACCGGATCGGCGTCCGGCTGATCCAGCGTTCGCCGCGCCGGTTCTTCGTTACCGATGTCGGCCGCGAATATTACCAGCGCTGCGTTGCGGTGTTAATCGAGGCGGAAGCGGCCGATGCCTTTATCGCGCAGCATCAGGGAGAGCCGCAGGGCATCATCCGGGTGAGCTGCCCGACCGCGTTGATCTCGTTCCAGTTCGGCCGGCTCTTTGCCCGGTTCATGACCGTTCATCCCCGGATCGGCCTGCATCTGGAAAGCACCAACCGGCGCGTGGACGTGATCGCCGAAGGCTTCGACGTCTCGATCCGTGTCCGGTTCCCGCCGCTGGAAAAGAGCGAGCTGGTGATGCGCAAGCTTGACGACAGTTCGCAATATCTCGTCGCCAGACCCGGATTTCTGAAGGCGCCGATTGGCGAGCCCGCGCAGCTGACGGGATTGCCGAGCCTTGCCTGGACTTCGGCAACGCACACCTATGAATGGCGGCTGGAAAGCGCCGATGGAGAGCGCGCCGTCGTCCGCCACGAGCCGCGCCTCCTGACCGACGACATGGCGGCGCTACGCGAAGCGGCACTCGACGGCGCGGGCATCGTGCAACTGCCGACGATGATGATCTGGAAGGACCTGGCAGCTGGCACGCTGGTGCCGGTTTTGCCGCAGTGGCGCCCCGCGTCCGGCGTCGTGCACGCTGTCTTTCCATCGCGGCGCGGGCTGCTGCCCTCCGTCCGTACCTTCATCGACTTTCTTGCCCAGGAATGCGCCGCCGATCGCCTGACGATCGACGAGAGCCTGGCATGGCCGGCAACGCCACCCCATATCACCGCCTAGCGCATCCGGCGGTCAAGCGGGCTCGCGTCAAAGTGCCGTCCTGGGCGCGCCTTCCACGGACCCATGCGTCGGCCGCATGGGTGCCATTCCTTGCATATCCGGCCGCAACGCACGATCTTAATGGAGAAGCCGCGTTCGACGCCGGCTCCCCTCCTGGACCCACCCCAGTCGTAGACTTTTCCCCCGGCTTCGGCCGGCGCGGCCATTTCGGCTTGAACAATAGGGAAGGTAATCATGCAGACAACTGCCAAGACTCCCGACGCCAAGACACTGGATGCCATGACGCTGGATGAACGCTCGAACATGATGGCGCTGGTAGCAGAAGCGCTCGAGGCAACGGCCGAGAAGGCCTACGAGATCGGCGACGACCGGTTCGCGGAGAACTCGATCAGCCTCGCCAACATCATCATCGGTTGTGCGGACGACCTGGTCGTCGGCGACTTGCCAGCCGCCGAACTGCTTTTGCAACAGGGCATCGCACTTCTCAGCCTGTTTCCGGGCGAACCCCGGGAATTCACCCTGCACTAGCCCGTGCGACCACGGCCGACGGCCAGTCGGCCGTGGTCAGGCGTCCCCGAGCGCGAGATCGACCGCGGCAAGCGCGTGGATCTCGGTCGTGTCGAACACCGGGACCGGGCTATCGGCCTGCGAAATCAACAGCATGATCTCGGTGCAGCCCATGATGATCGCTTCGGCGCCGGCATCCACCAGCCGTGCGATGATGGCGCGGTAAGCGTCACGTGAGCTGTCCTTGACGATACCGGCCACGAGTTCGCGGTAGATGATCTCGTGCACCTTCGCCCGGTCTTCCGCCTCCGGCACCAGCACATCGAGACCGAATTTTTCCGCCAGGCGACCCTTGTAGAAGTCCTGCTCCATGGTGAAGGCCGTTCCGAGCAGGCCGACCTTGCGAAGGCCTGCCGCCTTGATCTTCTCTGCCGTCGGGTCGGCGATATGCAAGAGCGGAATGGAGACGGCGGCCGAAACGTCCGCTGCCATCTTGTGCATGGTGTTGGTGCAGATCATCAGGAAATCGGCTCCGCCGGCCTCAAGACGCCGCGCCGCGGCGATCATCTCGCCCGTTAAAGCCGGCCAGTCGCCGTGATGTTGCAGGCGCTCGATCTCGCCGAAGTCCATCGACCACATCAGCGATTTCGCCGAGTGCACGCCACCGAGGCGCTCGCGAACCGTCTCGTTGATGATCCGGTAGTACTCCGCCGAACTCTCCCAGCTCATGCCGCCAATCAGGCCGATGACCTTCATTTTCCTCTCCCTTTTCAATCCGGACTCCGGGCTAACAAATCCCACGCCTTCGCGATAGCTCCCGCCCGTTTATGCACCTCCAAGATAAGGGTTGCCGCTCGCCGCTGCCGAAGGTTGTGACACGACGACGACAGCCGGTTGACATTTGCGGCTTTGTGCCGTTTTATATTCCAAAATAAAGAACGACATAGCATAACTATGGAATATGAGGAGGAGCAAATATGAAATCGACTAAACTCGCATTGCTTATTGGAACCGCATTGGTGGCATCGGCAACCCTCGCCTTTGCACAGGAAAAGGGCGGCGTGATCACCGTCGCAACCGTCGGCGAACCGCCGACCCTTGACCCGATGGCATCGACGGCCGACCTCGTCGGCATCGTCTCGCAACACATTTTCGAAACGCTCTACACCTTCGACAAGGACTGGAAGCCGACGCCGCTGCTCGCCGCCAGCCTGCCGGAGATCAACGCCGACGGCAAAACCTACACGATCAAGCTGCGTTCGGGCGTCAAGTTCCACGACGGCACCGATCTCGACTCGAAGGACGTCGTCGCCTCGCTCGAGCGTTGGACCAAGGTCGCCTCGCGCGGCAAGCAGACGGCAACGACGATTTCCGGCATCGAAGCGGTCGACCCGCTGACGGTAAAGATCTCGCTCGCCACCCCTTACGCACCGCTCGTCTCGCTGCTCGCCTTCAACAACTCCGCGGCAATCGTCCTTCCGTCCGAGAAGCAGGCCGAGCCGATGACCGATTTCGTCGGCACCGGCCCCTACCAGCTGAAGGAGCGCAAGGCGGACCAGTATATCCAGCTGACCCGCTACGACGCCTACAAAACGCCGGAAGGCGAGGCCAACGGGTATGGCGGCGCCCGCCACCAATATGCCGACGAAATCCGCTTCGTGCCGGTTCCGGATCCGAACACCCGCGTCGAGGCCGCCGTTTCCGGCCAGTACGACTATGTCGATAGTCTGCCGGTCGAATCCTTCGAACGCGTCAAGGGTTCGAGCGCGTCCGAACCCGTGATGCTGCAGCCCTTCGGCTGGCCGGTCTTCGTCTTGAACTCCGGCAACGGCATGACCAAGAACCTCGACCTGCGCAAGGCGATCCGCGCTTCGCTCAGCATGGAAGACATGATGGCCGCCGCCTTCGGCACCACCGACTTCTATGCGCTCGACGCTGCTCTCTACCCTTCGCAGTTTACCTGGCGGACCGATGCCGGCACCGAGGGCGCCTACAACATCGCCGATGCGGAAAAGGCCGGCGAACTCCTGAAGGCTGCCGGCTACAAGGGCGAGCCGCTGCGCATCCTGACCAGCCGCCAGTACGAGTTCCATTACAAGATGGCGCAGGTCGCCGCCGAGTATCTGAAGCTCGCCGGCTTTACCGTCGATCTGCAGGTGGTCGACTGGGCGACGCTCACCCAGCGCCGCGCCGACCCGACGCTCTGGGACATCTACATCACCCACAGCCCCTTCCTGCCGGAACCGGCGCTGATCGGCATGATGTCGACGAAGGCGCCCGGCAACTGGGATACGCCGGCGCGCGCCAAGGCGGTCGATGCCTTCAACGCCGAATCCGACCCGGCCAAGCGCGTGGCGCTGTGGGCCGACGTGCAGAAGGTGATCTTCGAGGAAGTGCCGTTCATCAAGATCGGCGACTTCAACGCGCTTTCGGCCAAGGCAAAGACGCTTGAGGGCGTCTCGCCGGCTCCGTGGCCGTACTTCTGGAACGCTTCGATCAAGAAGTAAGCTCCCCCCTCCCAAGGGACTTCGGCGGATGTTCGGGCAAAAGCCCGGCGTCCGCCTGAAGGGGCGCGTCGCTCCGCCTCCACCTTTCGGCGGGGCGCACAGGAAAGGTTCGAGGCCACCATGTTACGCTACATCTTCCAACGGCTGATGGGCATGATCGTCGTCATGGCGATCGTCGTCACGATCGTCTTCGTCATCGTCCGCGTGACGCCCGGGGACCCGGCCGCCGTCATGCTCGGTCCGGAAGCGACCCAGGAGGACATTTCGGCGCTGCGCACCCGGCTTGGCCTCGACCAATCGCTCGGCCTGCAATATGTCTACTACATCGGACAGCTGCTGCAGGGCGATCTCGGCCAGTCGATCTTCCTCAACCAGCCGGTCACGTCGGCCTTGGCAGAGCGTGCCGAACCGACCTTCTTCCTCACCTTGTTCTCGATCCTGATCGCCTGCGCCATCGCGCTGCCGATCGGCATCTACGCCGCCTACCGGCGCGGTTCCTTCGTCGACCAGGCGGCAACGACGCTCGCCATGTTGGCGGCGAGCATACCGAGCTTCTGGCTCGGCCTGATCCTGATCCAGGTGCTGGCGGTGCGCTTCGGCTGGTTCCCCGTCTCCGGCTATGGCGGCCCCGGTTCCTCCTTCGCGGACCGCATGTACCACCTGGCACTGCCGGCGATCGCGCTCGGCGTAGTCTCCTCGGCACTGATCCTTCGCTTCACCCGCGCCTCGATGCTCGACGTGCTCGGCGACGATTTCATCCGTACCGCCCGGGCCAAGGGCCTCGGCGAACGCAAGGTGGTGATGAAACATGCGTTGAAAAACGCGCTGATCCCGATCCTGACGATCATCGGCCTCACCGCCGCCGTGCTAATTTCCGGCGCGGTCGTCACCGAAACCGTCTTCGGCCTGCCAGGCGTCGGCAATCTCGTCGTCTCCGCCGTGCTTCGCCGCGATTATCCGGTCATCCAGGGCGCGCTGCTCGTGATTGCAGCCCTTTACGTGCTGATCAATTTCGCGATCGACATGCTCTATCTCCTCGTTGATCCAAGGGTGCGCTACTGATGGCTATCACCGTATCCGCCCCCTCCGAGAGCGAGGGCCGCAAGTTCGTCCGCCGGCTGCTAAAGCGCAAGACCGTTGCCTTCGGCCTGATCGTTCTCACCGTCTTCGTGCTGCTCGCCGCCTTCGCGCCGCTGATTGCGCCTTACGCGCCCGGCAAGCTGTCGATCGTCAACCGGCTGCAGCCGCCGAGCCTGCAATGGTTCTTCGGCACGGACGAGTTCGGTCGCGACGTCTTTTCCCGCACCATCTATGCGGGACGCCTGTCGCTCTTCGTCGGTGCCGCCGTCGTCACGCTAGCAACCGTGATCGGCGTGGTGCTCGGCCTTCTTGCCGGCTTCTTCCAGAAGCTCGACACGCCGATCGCCCGCGTCATCGACGCGATGATGGCTTTTCCGGACATTCTGCTGGCAATCGCTCTGGTCGCCGCCCTCGGCCCGTCGCTGACGACCGTCATCATCGCGCTCAGCATCGTCTATGCGCCGCGGCTTGCCCGCGTGGTGCGCGCCTCGACGCTGGTCATCCGCGAGCTTCCCTATGTGGAGGCTGCCCGTGCGCTCGGTATCTCGACGCCGCACATCATGACCCGGCACGTGCTGCGCAACCTGCTGTCGCCGGTTCTGGTGCAGGGCACCTTCCTCTTTGCCCATGCGATGCTCGCCGAAGCCGGGCTCTCCTTCCTCGGCGTCGGCGTCAGCCCGGAAATCCCGACCTGGGGCACGATGATCGCTTCGGGCCGGCAATATATCGGCCAGGCCGACTGGGTGACGCTCTTTCCCGGCATCGCCATCGTGCTTTCGGTGCTGTCGCTACAGATGGTCGGGGACGGCCTGCGCGACATGCTCGACCCCCGCCTCAGAAAGGATCTGTAAGTCATGGCTAACGAAACCAGCAACAAGGGCCCGGTCCTGCTCCGGCAGGTGAAGCCCGTCGCCTTCGGAATGGCCGCACCGGCAGAGACCATCGACATCCTCGTCGACGGCGAAGGTCGCATCGCCGCACTCGGCCAGAACCTCGAAGCGTCAGCCGATATCCGCCGTATCGAAGGCAATGGCGCCTGGATCTCGCCCGGCTGGATCGACCTGCACGCCCATGTCTGGCATGGCGGCACCGACATCTCCGTTCGCCCGCAGCTTTGCGGCATGGAGCGCGGCGTCACCACGATCGTCGATGCGGGCTCGGCGGGTGAAGCCAATTTCCACGGTTTCCGCGAATACATCATCGAGCCGTCGCGCGAACGCATCAAGGCGTTCCTCAATCTCGGCTCGATCGGCCTTGTCGCCTGCAACCGCGTCAGCGAACTCTCCGACATCCGCTCGATCGACATCGACCGCATCATCGCCTGCTACCAGGAAAACCGCGAACACATCGTCGGCCTGAAGGTGCGTGCCAGCCATGTGATCACCGGTTCCTGGGGCGTGACCCCGGTGAAGCTCGGCAAGAAGATTGCCAAGATCCTGAAGATCCCGATGATGGTGCATGTCGGCGAACCGCCGGCGCTTTACGACGAAGTACTCGAAATCCTCGGCCCCGGCGACATCGTCACCCATTGCTTCAACGGCAAGGCCGGTTCCAGCATCATCGAGGACGAGGACCTGTTCGAGCTTGCCGAACGCTGCGCCGGCGAAGGCATCCGCCTCGACATCGGCCATGGCGGCGCCTCGTTCTCCTTCCGCGTCGCGGAAGTGGCGATCGCCCGCGGTCTGCTGCCCTTCTCGATCTCGACCGACGTGCATCTGCGCAGCATGAACCAGTCGGTCTGGGACCTCGGCACCACCATGTCGAAGCTGCTCAGCGTCGGCATGCCCTTCGAAAAGGTGGTCGAGGCCGTGACTCAGGCGCCCGCCTCGGTCATCCGCCTGCCGATGGACAATCTGCTTACCGTCGGCGCCCGCGCCGAATTCACCCTCTTCGACCTCGTCGATAGCGAGCTTCGGGTCTTCGATTCCCTCGGCGCCGAAGCCCATCTCAACCGCCTCTTCGAGCCCCGCTACGCGGTGATGGGCACCGATGTGGTTGCCGCCAACCGTTACCAGCCGCAGCATGTCGAATGCCCCGACCACAGCCACGGCTTCAGCCACCGCTGAGGCAAGGCACCAGAATTCAGAAATGACAGGATATCGCGTGAACAGTCTGGATCAGAAGAAGACCACCTCTGCTGCCGTCTCACCCTATGAGCGGCTGCAAGCCCTCGGCATCGATCTGCCACCGGCGCCACCGCCGATCGCCAACTTCGTCACCCATGTGCAGGAAGGCAATATTCTCTACCTCTCCGGCCAGGGCCCGCGCGAAGTCGACGGCCACCTGCATGCCGGTAAGGTCGGCGCCGAGGTTGACGTCGACAGCGCCTATCAGCACGCGCGACTGACGGGCATAAATCTCTTGGCCGTCATGCATGACGCGCTGGGTGATCTCGGACGGGTCAAGCGGATCGTCAAGCTGCTCGGCATGGTCAACGCCGTGCCCGATTTCGAGGAGCATCCGCGCGTCATCAACGGTTGCTCGGATCTGCTGATGGATGTTTTCGGAGAGGCCGGCAGCCATGCCCGCTCGGCGGTGGGTTTCGGGTCGCTACCCGGAAACATCACCGTCGAGATCGAGGCGATCGTCGCTCTGCACGACTAACGACAGGAGTTTTGATCAGTGGCTGCGCCAGCCCATCATCTTTTCGATCCGCTCGGCGGAAACCCTGACGTGATCGGCGTAGAACGCCCGGTCGTCGAGGATTTTCTGCTCGGGCAGCACGATCGAGATCGTGGCGGCGCAATTGCCCTTGTCGTCGAGGATCGGGGCGGCGACGCAGGCGACCGCATAGTCGGATTCACCCGCCTGGATCGACAGCCGTGCCGCAAGCGCGCTCTGGGCCTGGTCGGAAAGGGCGGCCGGATCGATGTCGGCGCGGCCGGTCGGCGACGTGCGGGCACAGCGGCGGAACAGTTCCAGCCGTTCATCGGCCGGAAGATGACCGACGAGCAGGCGGCCGGACGCCGTCCAGTTGAGCGGCACGCGGGTGCCGACGCGCGAGGTCACCTGGAAATGGCCGGGACCGTCGGCCATGGCGAGCACCTGCATGTAGTCGCCGTCGCGGCCGCAAAGCTGGATCGTCTCTGCGACTTCACGGCCGAGGTCGTGCATTTCGCGGGTGGCAACGCCGAGAAAATCGAGCGAGCGGGCATAGGCAAGGCCATAGTGATAGAGCCGGTCGCCGAGCCAGACGAGCCCGTCGGCGTCACGGCTGAGCAGGTTCTTCTCGACCATGTCGTCGACGATGACGTAAGCGGTCGACAGTGGCGCGCCGACGGCCTTGGCAATGGCGTAGACCCCGCTCGGCGAACCCGTTTCATAAAGGAAATCGAGCACCTGCAAGGCGCGATCCATGCCGCTCACGCGCGAACGGCGCGGCTTGCCGGTCGTTTCGGTATCGTCGGTCGGCTCGACGCCGGTCATCGTCTTGTCCACTGCTTCACTCCTGCACCGCTCGAAAGGCGTGCTGCCGGTAAAATCTCGGCTTCCGCTGCCGCGCCACCGCCGATGGCGGCCGCGTCAGATGGCGGAAAGCCTCACCCATACTTCATTACTATGGTAGATATTCCGCGAAAACGGAATAGTCTACCCGTTTCGACCGCCAGAAAATCGCCTGCCAGAAAAACATATGGAGACCATTATGCCTGACCGTGACATTCGCGAAGCTCTCGGACTTCGCCCCGTTATCAACGTCTCCGGCACGATGACGGGCCTCGGCGCATCGATCGTGGTCCCGGAAGCGATCGCGGCCATGACAGGCATACTGCCGCAGTTCGTCGAGATCAACGACCTGCAGCGCAAGGTGAGCCCGGTGATTTCGCGGCTGACGGGTGCCGAGGCCGGCTTCGTCACGGCGTCGTGCTCCGCCGGCATCAGCCTCGCCGTTGCCGGCACCATGACCGGAAGCGATCTTGCCGCCATCGAGCGCCTGCCCGACACGACCGGCCTCAAGAACGAAGTCATCCTGCAGATGGGCCATGTGGTCAGCTACGGCGCGCCCGTCGACCAGGCGATCCGGCTCGCCGGCGCCAAGCCGGTAATCGTCGGCCAGGCCACGTCCGCCTATCGCTACCATATCGAAGGCGCCATCAACGAGCGCACAGCCTGCGCCGTCTATGTCGTCTCGCATCATGTCGTGCAGTACGGACTTGTCGGCCTCAGGGAATTTGCCGAGGTCTGCCATTCCAAGGGCGTGCCGGTCATCGTCGACGCCGCCTCGGAATACGACCTGCGCATCTTCCTCGACGAGGGCGCCGACATCGTGCTCTATTCCGGCCACAAGTTCCTGGGCGGCCCGACCTCGGGCATCGTCGCCGGCAAAAAGGAAATGGTGCGCAACACCTTCCTGCAGAACCTCGGCATCGGCCGCGGCATGAAGGTCGGCAAGGAAAGCATGCTCGGCGTGATGGCGGCGCTTCAGGCCTGGGAAACACGCGACCATGCCGGCATCCGCGAGCGCGAAACCGGTTACCTGAACCTCTGGCGCGAGACGCTCGACGGCCGTCCCGGCATCAAGCCGGTGATCGAGGCCGACCCGACCAACAACCCGCTCGACCGGCTGCGCGTCAACATCGACCCGCAGGAAGCGCATATCACGGCCTGGGATCTCGCCGATGCGCTGGCGCGCGGCGCGCCGCCGATCATCGTGCGCGACCACGAGGCAGAGCACAACTACTTCTACCTCGACCCCTGCAACCTGCATCCGGGCCAGGAGAAGATCGTCGCCAGCCGGCTTGCCGAGGAACTCGACAAGGCGAGAGCCTCGAACGAGATCATCGCCACGTCGCTTGCCGAACGCAACGCACGCCGCTTCGCCGGCCTGCTGCGCTGGCCCGACTGACCCGAAGACCAACGACGATACGCAGCATCTGACGGAGGAAACGAGATGACCGAGACCAAAGCCCAGCCGGACCGTTCGACGGCACCCGTTCTCTCCGTCGAAAACCTGACGACATCCTTCCTGGTCGATGGCGCCTGGAAGCCTGTCGTCCGGGATATCTCGTTTTCCGTTGCGCCGGGCGAAACCGTCGCGATCGTCGGCGAGTCCGGCTCAGGCAAGAGCGTCACGTCGCTCTCGATCATGCGGCTCCTGCAGAAGGAGACGAGCCGCGTCGAAGGACGGGTGATGATGGGCGGACGCAACATCCTCGACCTGCCGGAATCTGAGATGCGCCGCGTGCGCGGCAACGACGTCGCGATGATCTTCCAGGAGCCGATGACCAGCCTCAATCCGCTGTTCACCATCGGCGACCAGATCTCCGAGGCCCTTCTCTGCCACAGCCCGATGTCGAAGGCAGAGGCGAAAGCCGAGACCATACGGCTGCTCGAAAAGGTCCGCATTCCCTCGGCGGCCTCGCGCTTCGACGAATACCCGCACCGCTTCTCCGGCGGCATGCGCCAGCGCGTGATGATCGCGATGGCGCTCGCGAGCCGTCCGAAGCTGCTCATCGCCGACGAGCCGACGACGGCGCTCGACGTCACCATCCAGGGCCAGATCCTCGACCTGATCAAGGTGTTGCAGGAGGAGGAAGGCACCTCGGTGCTCTTCATCACCCACGACATGGGCGTGGTCGCCGAGATCGCCGACCGCACGGTCGTGATGTTCCGCGGCGATGCCGTCGAGACCGGCAACACCGAGGACATCTTCCTTCGGGCGAAACATCCCTATACCCGCGCGTTGCTTTCGGCCGTGCCAATGCTCGGCTCGATGAAGGGCGAAAACCAGCCAATGCGTTTTCCGGTGATCGACGCCGCGACCGGGCTGCCTTCGGCAACGGCGGAAGCCACCGATACGGTGCAGTCCGGCCGCAAGCCGATCCTCGAGGTCAAGAACCTCGTCAAGCGCTTCGACATCCACGCCGGCCTGCTCGGCAAGCTCAAGGGCCGGGTGCATGCGATCGAAAACGTCTCCTTCAGCCTGCAGCCGGGCGAGACGCTGTCTCTCGTCGGCGAATCCGGCTGCGGCAAGTCGACGACCGGCCGCGCGATCATGCGGCTGATCGAGCCGGAAAGCGGCGCGGTGACGCTCGACGGCCAGGACGTGCTCAAGATGGATCGCAAGCAGTTGCGCGAAATGCGCCGCACCATGCAGATGATCTTCCAGGATCCCTTCGCCAGCCTCAATCCGCGCATGACGGTAGGGGCGGCGATTGCCGAACCCTATATCGAGCACAAGCTCGGCACCGCACGACAGGCCCGCGAGAAGGTCGCCGACCTCCTGGAACGCGTCGGCCTGCAGGCCGACATGGCGGCGCGCTATCCGCACGAGTTCTCCGGCGGCCAGCGCCAGCGCGTCTGCATCGCTCGTGCGCTTGCGCTCGACCCGAAGGTGATCGTCGCCGACGAATCCGTCTCCGCGCTCGACGTGTCGATCAAGGCACAGGTCATCAACCTCTTGCTCGACCTGCAGGCAAGCCTCGGCCTTGCCTATCTGTTCATCTCGCACGACATGGCCGTCGTCGAGCGCGTCAGCCACCGCGTCGCCGTCATGCATCTTGGCGAGATCGTCGAGATCGGCTCACGCGCGCAGGTCTTTGAGAACCCGCAGCATCCCTATACGAAGAAGCTGATGGCGGCCGTGCCGATCGCCGACCCGACCCGTCGCCATACGCGCCGCAATGTGGCGAGCGACGAGCTGAAGAGCCCCTTGCGCGCGCCCGACTATGTGCCGGCCGAACGGCATTACCAGCAGGTCGCCGACGATCACTTCGTCCAGGTCTGACGGCGCGCTTTACCGACCGAACAGCCGTGGCATCAACCGCGGGCCGACGCGCGTCCATATCGTGGGCGCGCGATCGCCGTTGCTGTCGGCGCTTCGAGATTGATGCACATCGACGGAAGCGGCCAACTTCCGCGCGCCAGGGCCGTGGCTTGCCAAGCCGTAAACATCTCCGCTCGACGAAGTTTTAGGAAACAGTCACCCACGCGATGTGGCCCAGGCCGAGTTCGACATTCGGCCAAACCATAGGTCGAATACAGACAGTAACTTCATCCTTTCGTTGCGATCCCGTTGCAAAAGACCTATAGGGGGCAGCGGGCGGGTTTCAGACTGAGTCGAGGATGAAACAATGTTTCGAGACACCAAGCCCGATCTCCTGCGACCGATTTCCGAGGTGCTGCGCGCCTATTGGCGCGCCGATCGCTGGATGCTCCTGGCCGTGGCGACGATCGTGCTCGTTTCGAGCGTCTGCAGCGTTGCCGCTCCCTATGTCTTTTCCAGGCTGATCGACACGCTGTCGCAGCAAACCCTCGTTCCCGGTCTGCTATGGGGCTTCGTGATCTATGCGACGCTTCTCGGCCTGTCGGCGGCCCTGCAGCACATGGTGCAGTATCTGTCCTTCATGACCGCGGAGAACCTCGGCTTCATCGCCAGCACCCGCTTCTTCGAGCGCATCCTCAAGAAGACGACCGCCTTCTTCGTCGAGCACAATCCAGCGCAGATCCAGAACGCCAATGCGCGCGGGCGAAGCGCGCTGATCACGCTGGTCGAGCTGGGGCTCGTCGCCTTCATTCCCGGCGCCGTCCAGATCCTGTTGACCCTTGCAACCCTCGGCGCCCTCATCAACGCCGAAGTGGTCGCGATCACGGTGATCTATGGCACGGCAGCGATAACGGTCACGCTGCTTTCCGCCCGCCGCGCCCGCGTCTATCTCGATCGGGCCGTGGAGGCCGGGCAGGAAAATGCCCGCTTCGTCGGCAACGCCATGAACGCCATGGAAACGTTGCGCCATTTCGGCAGCCACGCCTGGATGAGCCACCGCTTCGAGGCCAAGGCGCGCGAGGTGCGTGACAACTGGCGCGCCTACGTGCTGCAGCGCATCGGTTCGATCGCCCTCATCGGTCTTGGGCTGGCGATCCAGTTTGCGGTGACGTTCTGGCTGCTGCTGCCGCGCTACGAGGCCGGCGCTCTGTCGATTGGCCAGATCGTCTTGTTCAACACGCTGCTCCTCCAGCTCAACATGCCGTTCGAGATGATCGCCCACGCCATCGACGACGTCGCGCGCTCGCGCGCCGACCTGGGGCCGATGGCGAGAATGTGGAGCGCGCCGGAGGAGCGGCAGGTGTCGCACGCATCGGCCTTCACGCCACGCGAAGGGCACGTCGTTTTCGACGATGTCGGCTACGCCTATGACAATGGCCGCGGGCTGAGCGCGGTCAGCTTTGCCGCCAGCCGCGGCGGCATCACCTTTCTTACCGGCGAGACCGGCTCCGGCAAGTCGACGATCTTCAAGCTAGCGCTGAAATCGATGGAGCCGGACAGCGGACGCATCCTTGTCGATGGCATCGATCTTGCGACCATCGACCGGGCCGACTGGTACGGCGCGATTGCCGTCGTACCGCAGGACGTCGTGCTGCTGAATGAGAGCCTGGAAGACAATATCCTGCTCGGTCGCCCGCGCGACGAGGCCAGATTGCGCGAGGCCGCCGAGAAGGCGGCGATCCTCGCCTTCATCGCGGCGCTGCCCGCCGGCTTCGACACGACCGTCGGCGAACGGGGCCTGAAGCTTTCCGGCGGCGAACGCCAGAGGATCGCCATCGCCCGTGCGCTCTACGGCAACCCCGCCATCCTGTTTCTCGACGAAGCGAGTTCGGCGCTCGACGAGGCGACCGAGCGCGACATCATGGAACATATCCGGCTGCTTGCCCGCGATGTGACAGTGCTGGCGATCACGCACAGGCGATCGGTGATCACTGAGGCCGACACGGTTATCGCACTCGGCGACACCAAGGCCGCCTCGAAAGAAGTCCTCGCACCGTCCGCTGAGCGCGCGTTCTGACCGGCAGACCAACGCCAATAGGTGGCAAGGCGGAGCGATGTTCGCCTTTCATTAACGAACACACTCTAACGTTGTTCCTAATTAATGACACAACCTTAAGATCGCCCGATGTTCGGGACGTTGGAGGTTTAGAGGAACAGCCGATGATGTCCATCTCCTCCACGAGTTCCGCCGCACTCATCGTCTTGCAGCAGGTGCAGGCGCCTGTGGATCGGGGCAACGACACCAAGCCGAATGCGGTCGACCAGATCGCCGCCATCGTCAACGGAGGTACCGGCGGCGACAGCCCGGAGAAGACCAGAGCGGCGGCCCGGATCAACAGCGGACTGCTGGATGCCCAGCAAGCCAAGGGCGACGCCTCTGCCGCGTTGACCTATCTGGAATCCGGAAAGTTCAAATCGAGCGATCCCAGCGTCAAGCAGACGCTCAAGATGTTGATAAGCGAAGACAGCGAGCGCTTCGCCGCGTTGGTCGAGGAAGAAAAGGCAACAAAACCCGGCATCACGAACGACAACGCGATCGCCAATGCGATCTACAGCCTCATCGAGAGCAATCGCGAACAATTCCCGGCCGGCGAATATGTCATTGGCTTCCGCTTCGCAAGCGGCGGATCGAACATCATCAACATGCCGGATGCTAACGGCAACAGCACCCGCGGAGCCCTGTCTGCCCGCCACTCCGCCAACATAGCTGCGCTGATCACCGCGAACGAGACGGGCACCCCCGAAGGATCCGCCTCCGACGACGGCAAGATGCAGGATGCCGTCCGGTCGCTGCAGGCCAGCATGTCCGATCAAGCCGCGTGGACCAAACGTTGGCGGGACGCATTCGGCTTCTGACGCCGACCCTTCGCTTTTTCGAGCCGTTATATGCGCGGCCGTGTTCCCCAGGGAACATCGCTGAAACGATCCGACGGTAGGTTGCAGCGCCAATCCGAAACCTGCAGGATCGAACACATGCGCGTCGTAGCCTCCGCCCTTCTTGCCCTGAGCCTCGCTTCACAAGCCGGCGCCGCTGACCTCATCGGCTTCTGGGACAAGCCCCAGCATGGCGGCAACAGCTTCAATCGGCTGCCGCCGGACGACGCCTATTTCAAGGCCCTCGCGGGCTACGGCGCCACCTGGGTGCGTCTCTCCTATGACAAATGGAAACCGGCCAAGCGCGACTATCTGATCGGCGATGCCGACAAGTACGCGGGCATTCCGGCCGCCGACCTCAAGACGCTCAAGGAGACGCTCGATCGTGCCGACAAGGCGGGCCTCAAGGTCGTCATCGCGCCGCTGTCCCTGCCTGGCATGCGCTGGGCGCAGAACAACGGCAACCGGTTTGATGGTCGTCTTTGGCAGGACAAGGCCTGGTGGGACCAAGCAGCAGCCTTCTGGCAGGATCTGGCCCGCGAACTGAAGGACCATCCGGCCGTCGCCGCCTACAACATCGTCAACGAGCCGGCGCCCGAAAAGAAGAACGGCCTCGCGGAACATGCCGACAAAAAGTCGATGCAGACATGGTACGACGACAAGGCGGGCAGCGCCTCGGACCTCAACGCCTTCTACGAGACGGTGATCGCCGCCATCCGGACGGTCGATCCCGCAACGCCCGTCATGGCGGATGCCGGCTGGTATGCGGCCGCCGACGCCTTTTCCTATTGGCCAGCCGCGCTCACGGATCAAAAGGTGCTCTACAGCTTCCACATGTACGAGCCCTATGCGGCGACGAGCGCACCGAACATGAAGCGCGACAAGCCCTATGCCTATCCCGGCAAGGTGCCCTTCGGCGATGGTGAAGAGGCGTGGGACAAGGCGCGGGTGGAGGCCTATCTGGCAGAGCCGGTGCAGTGGGCAAAAGACAAGGGCGTGCCGCTCAATCGTCTGGTCGCGGGCGAATTCGGCTGCATGCGCCTCTGGTCCGGTTGCAAGGCGTATCTTGAGGATGTGTTGACCGTTTTCGACAAGGACGACCTGCACTGGGCCTTCTACAGCTTCCGCGAGGATGCCTGGGACGGCATGGACTACGAACTGGGATCGAAGAAGGTCGGATGGAAATACTGGCAGCAGATGGAGGCCAACGAGCGCGACACGACGCCACGCAAGGCGACGCCCGAGTTCGCGCCGATCAGCAAACGGCTGCAAAGGGCAGATTGACGCAGGACCGGAAAGGTCGGCACGCGCTTGGAAAAAAGCCCAAAACAGCTAGAAGACGGTGCACTCCCTGCAGAGCGACGCGAATTGCGAGCCCCTGCTGCAACATGAGGCATGCGCGTGCAGATCACCAAGCCGGCTGACGCCGAAAAACGGACCCGAACCATTCGCCTGTCGCGCACGCTGGCGATCGTGATGGCAGCACTGGTCGCCCTGACCGCGGCCGTCATCCTGTCGGTCGTGTGGTTCATGTCGGCCGGAACGACGCGCGATCTGCTGGTGCAGTCAGCGCATCTCGGCCTTGAGGCGGTTCAGATACAGATCGGCAGCCGCTTTTCGCCGGTGGAGGATCAGCTCGCGTTTCTGGCGCGGGAGGTCGGCGCAGGTCGTCTCGATCCAGCGAATAGGCTCGAACTCGAACGCGTCATGACCGGGGCGCTCGCCGGGACCCCACAGGTTCGCGTGCTTTCGTTCGTGCGCCCGAACGGCGAGATCCTCGGCGTGACACAGGGCCCGAAGGGCGTCTTTTCCTTCGAAGACAAGGTCATGAGCGCCAACGAACGCGCGGAGATCGAGCAAGCGCGGCAGAGCGGCACCGCCCATTGGGGCCCCGTCTACTTCGTGCCCGATCCGGCGATCCGCACGTCGGTTGCCAACCTGCAGCAGCCGGCAAACCATGGGGGTGAATTTGCCGGCATTTTCCGGGCGACGATCACGGTCGACACCATGTCCGACTTCCTGCGCCAGATTGCGGTTTCAAACCCTGGCACGACGCCCTTCGTGCTTTATGGCCGCGACCAGGTGCTTGCCCATCCGCTGATGGCCTCTGGCCATCCGCTCTTGTCGGCGGAACACCGGCTGCCGAAGCTCGACGAGCTGGGCGATCCCTTTCTCGCGGCCATGTGGAAGGGGCCGCCGGAGACCTTCGACGACAGCGACATGGAGGTGCGCGCAGTCAAACTTGGAGACGAGGGACGCGTCATCCTGACGCGCGAAATCCACGGCTACGCTCCGGCCTCGCTTATCATCGGCGTCGAGGTTCCGATCGAGTCGGTGGAAAAACCGATCTGGGATCTGCTGAAGGCCGGCATCGCCGGTCTCGCCGTGCTGTTCGTCGCGATCATCATCGCGTGGATTGTCGGGCGGCTGATCGTTCGTCCCGTTACCAGCATGGCACGTGAGGTCCGGGCGGTAGGCATGCTCGATTTCGCCGCACTCCGTCCGCTTCCCGGCAGCCTGTTTACCGAACTCAACGAACAGGCCAAGGCTTACAACACGATGCTGACGGGCCTGCGCTGGCTGGAAACCTACGTGCCGAAGAAACTCGTTCGCCACCTCATCGGCAACGAGGACCTCGCCTCGACCCAACGTGTCGTCACCATCATGTTCACCGACGTGGTCGACTTCACCGGCTCGGCCGAAAAGACCAGTGCCGGCGACGTCGCCGCGCTTCTCAACGCCCATTTCGACCTGCTCGGCAACTGCATCGAAGCCGAGGGCGGCACGATCGACAAATTCATCGGCGACTGCGTGATGGCTTTCTGGGGCGCGCCCGATATCCAGAAAGATCACGCCGACCGCGCCATCCGCGCCGCGCGCGCCATCGCCCTTGCCATCGCCGAGGATAACGCCGCCCGGCAGCGCCGCGGCCTGCCGCCGCTCAGGTTGCGCATCGGCATACACTCCGGACCGGTCGTTGCCGGCAATATCGGAATGACCGGGCGGTCGGCCTACACGATCGTCGGCGACACCGTGAATGCCTGTAACCGGCTGGAGCAACTGGGCAAGGCGATCGCGCCCGGCGAAGAGCTGGTGATGCTGCTGAGTGGAGAGACCTTCGACCTGGTGGCCGAGGATCGCTCCGATCTCATCCCGCTCGGCAAGCATTGCCTTGCCGGGCGGACGGAGCATACGGAAATCTACAGACTTCCTACGGTGTAGCGGCCGGCCAAGGGCCAGGCCGCCGGGCCGATGCCGATTACTGCGTCAGACGCCTGCCGTTCTGCGGGCAGGCGTGCGCGCTTCAACCATGTGGTTGATCTGCTGGCGGTCGCCACGCAGGGTCTCGAAGCAATCGTTCCCGAACCATTCCAACGACGCATCGGCCTGCGGGTCGCCTGCGATTTCTGAGAGGAAGCGGTCGTAGTCGACGGCGCCCTCAAACAGCGGCGTCATGCCCCGCCGGCTGCCGGCGGCGGCATAGACATTGGCGGGCTCGAACACGGTCAGGTCGGCGCGGTCGACAATGTTCTTCAGGTGATAGTGCCGGATATGCGGCTTCATCGCCCGGTGCACCGCGACCGGATCGTCGCCACCCTCCCACACATGCAGCGTATCGAAGTTGATCGCAAAGGCGGGGTGGTCGACCTCCTCGATCAGCCGCACGGTCGACGCCGCCGTGTCGGCCAGCGTTTTCGGATGGGTCTCGGCAAGCAGTTGGATGCCATAGCCCGCGGTGATCGCGCAAATGTCCTTCAACCGCGAAACGATCCGCTGCCGCTCGTTGGCGCTGACCTCGGCGCTGCCGCGGTTGCCGGCAAAGGTCCGGATCTTGCGGGTCCGCCACCGCCGCGCCAGCCGGCAAAGCTCGACCGTCTTGGTGCGCAGCGTTTCGGCGTCGCCGTCGAGCGGCAGGTAGTCGCTGATCATCGGCACCGAGAGGCCATAGCCATCCAGCCATTCCGCATTGCGGTCCGGGCGCGACGCGAGATTTCGCGCATGCGCACCCCAGAGCTCGATGCCCTGGAAATCATTGGCTTCGGCCCAGGCGGCGATCTCGTCCAGCGATATCAGGTGATGCCGGAAGGTGATGGTGCAAAGCGAAACTCTCATCGCGCAACTCTCTTCAAGGGGGTGTGGCTTTCCGCGGGGATGGCAAGGTCGCACCAGCGTTCGAAGACTTCGGCGAGCTTGGTTTTCAGTCTCGTTTCGAGCCGGTCCGCCTCGTCGAGGCGTTCGAAGACCGGCGCGGCCAGAGCGCGGTCGCCGGTCTGGGCGAGCTTCATGCAGGTGTAGTGCAGGGTCTTCAGGGACTGGACCAGCGCCTCGATTTCCTCGCACCACCCTTCGAACTCGCCCGACGGCAGTTTCAGCGCCCGCCAGTAGAAGGCGAAGCCGTGCTCATAGGCATACTTCCGGATGGTGATGACCGGCAGCTCGCGCACCGCCGCGCCAAGATCTGTAAGCATCACCCCGTTCGTGCCATCGAGATGCGCGGCAACGATCGCTCTGACGGCATCGACGAGCGGATTGCGGTCCCGGACGAAGCAGGCCTCGAAATAAGCCTTCAGATCTTCGGCAAACGGCGCGCGCGCCTCGGCATTGTCGAAGACGTAACCGCCGCCGACGGTCGGCTGCATGATGGCGTGAATGACCTTCTCGCGGGCGATCTCGCCCTCCCAGCGATAGTCGGGATCGTGCACGAACCATGTATCGGGATCGGCTGTCTCCTGCAGCATCAGATAGTGTGGGAAGGGGTTCTGGTTGAACTTGTTCTCTCGTTCCGGCAGGTGGAACATGTCGAGCATGACCATGACCGAACCGGTTTCGCCGCGCTGCTTCAACAGCCCGAGGAGCACCGCGAGGTTGTCGAGCTTGGTGCGCTGCGGATCGTACCACTCGACGACGGAGACGCCGTAAAGTCGCTCGAACCAGCCGCGGAAGAATTCCTGGGTGATATCGGGCGCATGATAGAGAAGCTCGAAACGCTCGCTGACCGCGAACTTCGCGTCCCAGACGCCGAAATAGAACGGCCGCTGGTCCAGCCCGTTTCGCTTCAGGCCATCCGAAACGCAGCTGACGAAGCAATGGACCTTGATGTCGTAATAGGCCTCGCCGTGCACGCCTTCGTCAGTCGTCCCGCCGGTGAGCGGAAAGGCCGGCACGATGGTCGCGGTAGACTTGGGGACATAGAGCGCGACGAGATCGGCGACCGTTTCGATCTCCTGTTTCGCGATCGCCTCTTCCGGCACCGACAACCCGTATTCGAGCTCGAGATTGAGGAAGATCTCGAGGATCAGGACGGAGTCGAGATAGAGATCTTCGTTGAGGCGGGCATCGAGGCCGAAGCCGTCCATATGTCCATGCGCCATCTTGTCGGTCAGGACGGCCTCGACCGCCGCCAGAACTTCGCTTTCGGTCATGATGCGGCTCCCGCAATCGGTTTGTTGAATTCGCCTGCCAGATGACGCGCCGCGACGTCGCGGCGGCTGATCTTGCCGTTCGCCTGGCGCGGGACCGTGTCGATCTGCAGGATTTCCATCGGCAACTGGTGAGACGCGAGGTGGCGGCTGCACCATTCGCGCACGGCCTGCGGCGCCACCGGCGCCTCGGCGCTGAAGAGCAGCGCGACACGCTCGCCGGCAAAACGGTCGGACTTGCGGAAGGCCACCGCATCGGTAACCGCCGGCATCGCCATGACCGCATCCTCCACGTCCTTCGGATAGACGTTGAGGCCGGAGACGTTGATCATGTCGTCCAGGCGGGAAACGAAGACCAGCATGCCGTCGGCGCGCCGGTAACCGAGGTCACGCGTGTGGATCGGCGCGCCGTCGCCGTTTTTGACGATGATCTCGCCCGTATCCTCAGAACTGTTGCCGGTGGCGGCGATCAGATGTGGCAGGACGAAGCCCATGTCGCCGGCAGACGTCACATCCGGATTGATGGCGATGCAGCCGGATTCCGAGCAGCCATATTGCTGGAACATGAAACGGCTCTTGGCGCGGATATCGGCAAACCACGGATCGGGAAGCAGCGTACCCGAGGTCATCGTCGCGTGGATCTGCTCGCCCGCGGGCATCAGCCGCGCCAGCGTGTGCAAGATCGCCGGTGAGGAATAGAGCAACGGCCGTTCGGTCTCGCGCAGCACCTTCAGGAGATACTTCGGGTTCGCGGTGTTGACGATGACGGGTGTCTGCCCGCGCTTCAGCGCCACCAGGATACCGCAGATCAGCCCGTAGGAATGGGTGGTCGGGCAGGCGATGACCGGCGTCATGTCCTCCGCTTCGCGGAAGGTGCCGACATAGCTTTCGATCTCGGCATCGATTTCGGCCCAGCTGCGCGCCACGCATTTCGGCGCGCCGGTCGTGCCGGAGCTCATCTGCAACAGCGTGCCCTCAGGCGAAAGCTGGCCGGATGGTTCGAGAACTTCGGCCGTCAGGCTGTTGTAGAACAGCCGGTCGCAGCCAGCACCGATCGCGAGCTTGCGCGCGGCCGGATAGGGTGTGCCCGGATGGATCGGCAGCACGCTCGCGCCTGCCTTGCGAATGGCAAAGAACAGCGCCAGCCAATCGACCGTTTCCGAGAAGCAGACGGCGTAGCGGCCGGTGTCTTGCGCACTCAGGCCGATCTCGGCTGCGAGTTCTGCCGATCTGCTGCTGAAATAGGCCTCGTCATAGAGCCTGTCGTCGATACGGATCATGGCTTTCTCCTTCGTTGGAGCGTTCTTGCGGCCAAGGCGTTCGCCACCTCGTGGTGGTATTCCGGCTTGAGCGCGAGCAGCTTCCTCGTCATCAGGGATTCGGTCTGGATGCGGGGGCGGTCGCAGGCAAGCTGCGCCAGCCGCCCCGTCGCGGCGTGCTCGGCCTCGTAGGCGGCAAGCACGGTCTGGACGCGCTGCCAGAAGAGCGTTTCCGGCAGGTCGTAGCAGTGGTCAAGAAGGTGGGAGATCTCTGTCAAATTGTAGACGAACAGCGTGTCCATTACCAATTCGCGCAGTGAGTCCAGGTTGTCCGTCCAGTAGAACTGGTCGGGCTCCGCCTCCCGGTAAGCTGGATGGAGCGACAGGAAATCCGGCGCCTTTTCCGGCGCGCGCAGAAAGCCCGGCGAAAACTCGATGCTCTCGTGAAAATCGCGAAGGATCAGCCGCACCGGCCAGCCATCGCGATGGACCAGCAGCATGTTCTGCCCATGCGCTTCGACCGCCAGCCCATGATGCAGCAGGAGGTGCCAGACGGGCAGGACGGCGACTTCGATCAGGCGGTTGATCCAGGGCATCAGGCCGAAGCGCTGGATCCAGTCGTCGGCAAAGGCGCGCCCGTCCGCTTCGACCATCATCAGCGCGTTGAAGGGAATGACGGCCTCGCCGGAGCCAAGCGTCGCTTCCGCACTCTCGCGCCAGATGGCTGCGACCTGTCCGGCCAAAGGGCCGTCGCTGTCGGCGATGATGCCGGCATATTCCTGCAGGATGGTGAGCGGATAGCGGTCGCGAAAAGCCGGGTCGCCGGCGACCATCCCGGCGATCCAGCGCGAGATCACCGGCGCCGTGCACACCGAATGCGCCTCAAGGATGCGGCGCGACGAGGTGTTGACCATGTTGAGCGGCAGCTTGATGCTCGCGGCCAGCGGCCGGTCCTGGTTCAACAGGGAACGAACCGACTGCGTCGCCGTGTATCGGTACCCCGCCGGGCCAAGGCAAAAGGCTTCACCCGCGGCGATCCAGCCGGCAAGCTCAGTCTCGCGGAGTTCGCGCCATTGCCAGGGATGCAGCGGCAGAAGGCCGAACAGGTCAGGCGAAGCACCGCATTCCTGCCACTTCACCCGGAGTTCGGACCAGGTTTCCTCCCCCAGTTCCGTTTCCCAGAAGGCATCCTCATCACCAGGGATCGCGCAGCGAAGATGCTTGCGCGCCACCAGCAACCAGACGAGCTGGAACGCGCGCCCCATTTCGGGGCCATAGGCTGCATGGTCGGCGACGGAAAAACCGGTGCGCGCCTTGTAGCAGGGGTGGTAGGGATGCCCCTCGTCGAGCGCTCCCTCCAACTCGGCAAATGAAAAGGCGCGCCGCAGCCGCGCCGGTACCTGACGCCCGTTCCAGGCGCTGAAGGCAATCGTCTGCGTCAGTTCGTTGAGCAGCTTTCCGCGTGTCGGTCCACTGCCCGGCAGGACGGATACCAACTGCGCCAGCGGCGGCACGACCCAGCCGTCGGCGTCATCGCGCATCTCCACCGATCCGGCAGCCAGCCGTAGCCGGCCAAAGGGACCGATGGCGCCGCAGCAGCGGAACTGCCGGCCGCCGAGCGACCAGTGGAAAGTGGTGATATCCCCGTCCGGGTGCTCGCTAGCCTCAACAATGCCTTCGAACAGCAGCGCGGCAGCGAGCTGGCGGAGCACCCGCTCGTCCGGGCGACCCTTGAGATCAAGAGGCAATGGCATGGTCGGTCCTCGGCGCAGTCAGGACGGCCGGCGCCCGGAGCGGGTTCGGCACGGGGCGATAAAGCGACGGCGCGTTGCTGGATTGCAGTTCGTCGACGTCGTAGAGGCGCGTCGTCAGGTTGGCCTTGGAGACGATCGTCGGCAGGTCGAGCACGTGACGGGCGAAGTCGCGACCCGCGCCACTCATCCGGGTGGCATAGCGCTCGATATGCGCGCGCAGTTCGCGCAGGAGCAGGCTCTCGTCGCAGAGCCCGTCATGGCCCATGCGGCTGATCACCGAGAAGACCTGATTGACGATCAGGTAATAGGCGAAACGATCGCGGATTTCGCTCTCGGCAAAATAGAGGGACGCGATCCGTTCAGTCTCGGGCACATGGCCGGCAATCAGGCTGCGATACCGCTCCGAGAGATAGAAGCCCTGATTGTCGCGGTAGTAGCTGACGGACGGATAGCCGGAGCCGACGTCGAGCAGGCTGTTTTGCTGGTGGGCTTCGAGCGCTATACCGTAATCGTCATAGAGACGGACCAGCGGTTCGACGGCGCAATCAAGATAGCTGCGAAACCAGGCAAGCGCCGCGTCCGCCAGGTTTTCGCCGGCGCGCAGAGCAGCCGTCTCAACCAGCCTTGCCAGCCGGGATGGCGCACCGGGCAGCGGATCGGCGGTCAGGGCGGCGACGGTGACGACGCCCCGCCCGCCGCTGCCGGCAAACGGGTTCTCCCGCAGGATGACTTCAAAGCCGCTCTCGCTGCGTCCCGGCAGATCGAGCGTGATATAGGCGGGGTCCTGAATGATACGGAAGTTTCGCGAGCGTTCGGCAAAACCGATCCGGTCGATCAGCTTTGCCATTGCGACGCCCGCTTCGAGCTCCTGGCGACGGTTCAAGCGCACCGAGTTGGTGATGCGCACAGGCAGGGAGAACTTGAGCATCCAGTCCGCGTCGGCGCCGTAGACCGTGCGCACCGACGAGGTCGCGGTGAAGGCCGGACCGGCGGGACCGAGATGCCGCAGCCGCCCCTCCCCCAGCAAGCCGCGGATATCGGGATCAAGCAGCAGCGCTTCGGCCTGGAGCGGATGCATCGGCAGCACATATTCGTCGTCGCCGATCGCGAAGCCGTCGGTATCCGGGCCGACCAGCGACCGCACGATCTCGGGCGCAGCAACTGCACGCGCGCAATCGTGCCGGACATCGCCGCGTTTTGCCGCGAAATAGTGCAGCCTGAACTGGCCGCGCAGTTCCGGCGCGTAGCTCTCCTGCTGCCAATAGGTCATGCCCTGGCGGCTCTTCGGCGTCGGGTGCTGCCAATGGCCAAAGACGAGCGACTGCTCCGCTTCGATGAAGTGGCCGCCGCCCGCCGGTTCCGGCGCGGCCCTGTCGATATAGAGTGCGGTCTGCTGGTAGCTTTCGAGCACGCGCATCAGCAGTTCGAGTTCGAAGCCGCGCAGGGCGTCCGCCTGGGCCTCGTCGACCTGGCGGTAGCACTCGTGCACCAGGATATGGAGTGCCGAAATCAGTTCGATCTGGCGCCAGGTGGCGTCGGACACGCCTCTGCCCCATACACGGCCGAAATGGTGGGGGCCGCAGAGCGACGGCGATGTCACCTCGGCGCGCAGGATCATCTGCTGCCTGGGAAGAGACCATTCCACGCAATCAACGGCGCCGCCTGCGGCGCGATGCATGGCCCGGATACCCGGATTGACTTCGCGCAGGTAGCAGTTTGCGAAGCTTTGAAAGGTGGCGATTTCTGCGATTTGCCTAGACGATTGCATCCTGATCCTCGGCACGCGACACGCATAGCCGCGCAATTGCGTTGGGCGCTTTCGACCAACACATTGAATTTTCTGATCCGAACTGTTTTGAAGCGGCCGCTTAGCCGCCGGCTTGCCAGGCAAGCGGACCGGGCTCTTCCCGGAACGCAAAGCGCAGAAGATGGCTTTCGATCACCGACTTCGTGTCGGCGAGTTCGGCATCGTCGGGCGAGCGGGCGCGAATGCTCAGGCCATCGGCGGTCGCCTGGAGATAGCCGGTGCCGCAGGAGAACCGGAGCTCGGCGCGATCGCCCGCCTGTTCGACGTCGATCTTGTGGGCGAAATGCTTGCAGAGTTGCGTCAGGTACTTCTGGCCGTCTTCCGTCGCAAAATGGGTGGTCGCTTCTTGCATCTGGAACTTCCTGTCTTTCGGCTTTCGCTGCTCTGGCGGCCGGGACTGACCGCCTGAGCGTCTTGGGCGGCTGCCGCCGGGAGGATCCGGCAGCCGCAGTCGGGACCGCCGACCTAGAAGGTCGCTCTGGCGGTCAGGATAAAGGAACGTCCGGGCTCATAGAGCGGCGTGACTTGGCCGAATTCCTGACCGTAGGTCGCCCGGTCCGAATAGGTTTCATCGAAAACGTTCTTGAGTTCGGCGCGCAGCGTCAGGTTTGGCCGTTGCGGCGGCACATACTCGACGAAAGCGTTGAAGACCTCGTAACCTTGAAGGGGTTTGGAGCCCGCAGCCACGTCGTCGTAGTCGAGCGCGATTTCGGCATCGGCGCCAAAGGTGACGCCCCAATCCGTCAATGTGTGCACCGCCTGCAGGGTGATGATCTGGCCGGCCGGGGTGGCAAGATAGGTGCCGAGGTCGGAATCGGCCGGCTTGCCGTCGATCTCGACGTCGATATTGGCGTATTTCACCTTGAAGTAGCCATCGCCCCAGTTGTAGCCGCCGCCGATTTCGAAACCGCGCGAGCGGACGTCATGGGCCTCGATCCCGCGCGCGACCGCATAACGTGGTGTGCGGGCATCATCGAGATCCGTCTGGAAAACGCTGCCTTCGACGGTAAAGCCGTTGTAGTTCGCTTCCAGCCCGAGGATATAGTTGTCCGCCGTTACCGGCTTCGGGCCGTTGCCATAGTCCCAGTTGGGATTGATGATGAAGTTCTCGGCGAGCGGAATGCCGGCCCAGACATGTGAATAGCCGGCCTTGGCCGTCAGCAGGTCCTCGACGAGATCGTATTCGCCCGAAACGTTTCCGCTGAAACCGGAGTTGTTCCACGTCTGGCCGGTCGTCCCGGTAAAGCGCTGATTGTCGCCGCGCGCACCGAAGGAGAGACGTGTGCGCTCGAAGGGCTCCAGCCGCGCCTGGGCGTAGAGACCGACATTGCGCGCCTTCTCCGAGCCCGGATCGAAGAGATCCCTGAGCTTTGCCTCGTCATCGTAGAAATCGATGCCGGCGATGACGTTGCCGATATCGAAGGAGAACTTGTTCTCGAACTTGCCGTTGAAGCTGTCCGACGCGCCGACACCCTGGTAGCTCACGGGAATGCCCGGCGCCGGCTTCGGATAAACGGGCACCTCGACTTCGGTCTTGCTGTAGGCGAGCAGCAATGTCGGATCCCACCAGCCCTCGGGCGTGCTGTCGGTATAGGTGAAGACCGTGTTGCCCCGCTCAAGGGTGTAGTCGCGGATACGTGGCTCCCAGGGCTTGCTTCCCGTCGTCGACCCCATATTGGCGCGGAACGGTCGCGGTGCATCGTCGCGGATGCTGTCGTGGCTGATCTCGAAGCGATCGCCGCTGTCGAACTCGTAGGCGAGTTTTCCAAGCCCGCTCAAGAGGTCGGTGGAGGTTCCCTGCACTTCCTGGCCGTTGCCAGCGGTGAAATCGTTGCCGGTTCCGAAGTTGAAGTATCCCAGGAACTCCAGTCCGTCTCGCATGCCGTAGGCCGAGAGCCCGGTTGTCACCGTGTTGCTGTTGAAATTGTAGCTGGACGTGACGAAGCCGCCAAAACCGTCGCCGTCCAGCAGATCGCGTGCATCGATCGTTTCATAGGAAATCGCACCGGCGAGCGCACCCGGACCGGCATCGGCCGGCGCGACGCCGGCATCGACGTTGACAGCCTTGAGCAGACCCGGATCGATGAGGTTCGTGCCGTTGTGATGGAAGACTTTGTTGTTCTGCCGGCCGCCGTCCATCGTCACCGCGAGGCTTGTTTCCTCGATGCCGTGGACATAGACCTTCTGCGACATCGGCAGCGAACTGCCGACCGAAATGCCGGGCTCGCCGGAAAACACGTCGGCAATGTTGGCGGGGTTCTTGCGCTTCAGGTCTTCCGACGAGATGACGATCTCGCCTGCGCCGAGCGGCCCCGCGCCGAAGGCCGAAATCGGATCGAGCACCGTTGCGCCGTCCGCAGCGACCGCGCCGCCGCCACCCGCCAAAACGGCCGAACCGACCAGCGCGGTCCCGCCCGATATCCTGTGGGAAATGCCGGTGCCGGACAAAAGCCGGGCAAGCGCCTGGTCCGCCGTCATCGTTCCGCTGACCTTGGCCGAGCGAAGCCCCTGCGAGGTTGAAGCCGCCAGGGTCACCTGCAGGCCGGACTGTCGCCCGAAGGCGTTGAGCGCGGTGGAAAGCGGCTGCGACGGGATGTCGAAGCTGCGGGCATTGCCGACGCGCGACGTGGTCTGCTGGGCGGATACGGTGGTAGCGGGTACCAGCGCGAAGGACGAAAACGCGACGATCGCCGTCGTCGCCAGCAGGCGCCGTCTTTCACGGCGACGTCCCGTATCGAATCTCAGATGTCCCTTGCGGCATTTCGGCGAACGCATCTTACCCCCGTCTCGGCAGTCCACGCGGCCTTGCGGACGCGCGTTTCCAACCAAAGACGACCGGCCCCGGATTTTTTTTCACCGGCGCGCGATTTTTTCCTGATTTTTTTACTCCAATTAAAACCGCGTCAGGATGCGGCCGTAGGAGGTCACCTCGCGCACCTTGCCGCCGAAGGGCTGCACCAGCGCCTGGAGCGCACGATCCGGATCCTTCAGGTCGTAGACGCCGGTCACGCGCCGTGCCGCCAGATCGGGCTGCGGAATGGCGATCCAGGCGGAATGGTAGCGCTGCAGCCGCTCGGCGGCCGCGGCGACCGTCACATCATTGACGAACATCCTGCCGCTTCGCCAGGCGCCGATCTCATCCGCCGCGATCGCGCTTCGCAAGACTGCCCCGGTCGCATGGCTCACCGTCGCCATTTCTCCCGGCGCCAGTTCGAAATTCTGCTTTTGGGCGTCAGCGCTGTAGGAGACGGCGACCGTGCCGTGCGCCAGCTCGACTGTTGTCTCCGTGCTCGCCAGTTGCACATCGAACGCGGTCCCGAGCACGGACACCTCGACGCCCCCCGCCTCGACGACGAAAGGACGCGAGGGATCGCGGGCAACGTTGAAATAGGCTTCGCCCTTCAGCAGCCTGACATGGCGGGTGCCTACGCTGATGTCGGTGGCGATCGCGCTGCCGCCGCCCATTTCGATGATCGTCCCGTCGCCAAGCGTAATCGTTCTGTTTTGCGCCGTCTCGGTCACATGATCCGCCTGCCACCACACGAGAAGCGACGGCAGGGAGACGAAAAGCACGAGGCAGGCAGCTAGCGCCAGCCCCACGCCGGCGGCCAAGCCGCCCGTCCCCAGCCGGCGGCGTTGGCGGATCGGTGTTTCGACGGCAACGGACGGTCTTGCCCCCCGCCAAAGATGCTCGTGCACCTGCGGCACCTCGCCGAGCAGCTGCCAGGTCCGCAACGCCGTCTCCCAGGCCTGGGCATGCAGATCCGACTGGCCCAGCCACGCACGGAAGCCGGCCTCCGTCTCGCGACAGTTCGGGCGCGCCTTCAACTTGAGGAACCAGTCCATGGCCTCCTCGAGCAGAGCCTCCGATATGTGGTTGTCCTTGGTCAAAGCCTTGCCTGCCGCTTGGATGATCGACGCCCTAGCACCTTGTTTCTGTAGCCCCCTACCACGTCAAGCGAAGTCACCGGGAAGCGGGACGCTTCCGTGGTTCCTTCGCTCTGTCTTAAAGACGATCAGCACCGGAATTTTTTTCACACGGGGACCCCTGAAATTCTAGGAGGCGCCGCCGGCAAGCGTTGTCGCAACCCGCATCATGGCGGAGCGCACGTGGCGGTGTGCCGTCGCGACGGAGATGTCGAGGTGGGCTGCGATCTCTTCCAGGGTATAGCCGCCGAAACGGTGCATCTCGAGCGCGACCCGCACGTCCTCGGGCAGGTCTTCGAGAATACCGGAGATGCGTCTGATTTCATCGCTGACGAGGATGATGTCTTCGGGCGTCGGCACCTCGACCGGCATCGACCAGAACGGCGGTTCGCTCTGCTCTTCCCGCGCCTCGATTTTGCGGCGTTTCAGGAGGTCGAGGGACAGGTTGCGGACGATCTTGTAGAGATAGGCGAGCGACAGGCCGGAAGGCCCCGCCGAGGGCGGATTGCCGGTATTTGCCGGCGCGAATCGGATGAAGGCTTCCTGCACGATATCTTCGGCCGTTTCTCGCGATCCGACGATCCGCGTGGCGTAGGCGACCAGGGCAGTGCGGTTGGCGAAATAGACCTGATGGCGCGTATCCGTGTCGACCACTGTGTCTGATCCGATCAAATAATTTCGATTCGGCGCGCCGTGCGCACCCCTGCCGGTAGGCGATCGATAGGCAGGGACCGACCGAGCGCGGTGTCTCTTAGCACGCAGAAATAAACTTGTCTGTAATACTCATGTTAAAATTTCAAGGCACGGACGAAGGCGCAGCCAGGTCATCCGTCGCGGGGGTGCGGACGCTGCCCGAACGCAGTTCCCGAGCGTCGGCGGCGTCGAAAGGGCTTGCGCTCGGGCCCTTCGGCCTCAGTTCTCTACGGCGAGAAGGTTGGCGTCTCGCGCCAGCCGCCATCGGCCGTCGGCCTCCTTGCGCAAGAGCGTCAAGGTGTAGCCCGACCGTCGGATGCTTGCCCCGTTGGTCGGCGTCGCCGTCACTTCTATGCGGTTGCGGATGAAGGCCCACTCGCCCAGCACCTGGAGCTCGACAATCTCGCTGCCCCCTTCCATGCGCGTGCCGGCCATCGCCTGCGAAGCCGCGGCGAAGGCCCCCTTGCCGAAGGGATCCTGTCCGGGAACCATGAAGACCACGTCATCGGTCATCAGCGAGAGGACCATGTCGATGTCGCCGGCCTGGCTTGCCACCATCCAGCTTTCGACGAGCGTGCGGATGGCTTGTTCGTCCTCTGTCATGTGCGCCTCCTCCTTCGAAATGCCGTTCGGCATGCCTCCTTGAGGGCGAAGTAAGGCTGCCCCCTCGCCCGGCAAGGGCAAAAGCGATCGCGGCGGCCTCCTTTCGAAGGCCGCCGCGTCTCTTGTCACGGTCGGATGAGCCCGGGCGTTATGCCGGCAGTTGCTCTTCCTTGGTCTTTATCAGGCTCCAGACAACGCCCGAAGCGATGATCGCGAAGGTGACGCCGAGCGACAGAGCCGCCGGGAACTTCTCGAGCCCCAGGAGATCGGCCACGAAGATCTTCGAACCGATGAAGATCAGGACGACAGCCAGCGCCGGCTTCAGGTAGCGGAAGCGATGGATCATCGCAGCGAGCGCGAAGTAGAGAGCGCGAAGGCCGAGGATAGCGAAGATGTTCGACGTGTAGACGATGAACGGGTCCGTGGTGATCGCGAAGATCGCGGGAACCGAGTCGACGGCGAAGATCACGTCAGCCACCTCGACCATGACCAGCGCCATGAAGAGGGGGGTGATGAACCAGGTCATCTTGCCGGTCTTCGGGTTCACGAGCTTCACGAAGAAGCGCTCGCCGTGATGCTCTTCGGTGACGTTGAAACGGCTGCGCATGAAGCGCACGAGCGCGTTGTCCGAAACGTTGGGCTCGGCCTCCTTCATCACCAGCATCTTGATGCCTGTAAAGACGAGGAAGGCGGCGAAGATATAGAGAACCCAGGAGAACTCAGCCACGAGCGTCGCGCCGACGCCGATCATGATCGCGCGCAGCACGATGACGCCGAGGATACCCCAGAAAAGCACGCGGTGCTGGTAGATGCGCGGGACGGCGAAGAAGGAGAAAATGAGGGCGATGACGAAGACGTTGTCGAGCGCCAGGGTCTTTTCGACGACGAAGCCGGTCATGTAGGCAAGGCCGGACTCGGCACCGAGATACCACCAGACGAAGCCGCCGAAGCTCAGGCCGAGGGCGATATAGAAGGCGGAAAGCTTGACGCTTTCGGCGACGTTGATCTCCTTGTTCTCCTTATGGAGAATACCAAGGTCGAACGATAGGATAGCGATCACGAGGGCGAAAAAGCTCGCCCACAGCCACAGTGGCGTTCCCAGCCACACTACAGACATGAAGGAAAAGTCCACAGACGGGTCCCCAATCGGCACATGTTGTCGGAATAAGGTCCGACATCGCAAGAGTGCCGAAGCTCTCGCCAGAGGGGCCCGGACCAGCGGGTTAGGCGGCAGATAAGCGTTCGGCTTTCCGGGATCAAGAGAGGCTCGCGATTTTTTTTGTGAGGACTCGGCCGCGCTTGCTGGCGGCCGGACCGTTGTGGTCAAAAGGACCGACGAGATCGTTTCCTGCAGCGTGTGAGGTTGGACCGTGACGGCAGAAAACCGGACTGAAGCACCCGCGTTCGCCTGGCGCGGGCCGTTCGAAAACACCGAAGTGAATACCCTGCACGCCGAATGCTTCGATCACGCCGTGACCAAAGACGACTGGTGGGACCAAGTCACCCGCTTCAGCCTCGGTTGGCTCACCATGCGGATTTCAGGCGCGCTCGCCGGCTTCGTCAATGTCGCCTGGGACGGTGGCGTGCACGCGTTCCTGCTCGATACGATGGTGACGTCATCGCTGCGGCGCAAGGGTTACGCCACGCTGCTCGTCGAAGAGGCCGTAACGCACGCCAAGACCTCGGGCTGCGAATGGCTGCACGTCGACTTCGATCCTGAGCTTCGCGATTTTTACCTCGATCGGTGCGGCTTCACGCCGACGGAAGCAGGTCTCATCCAGCTTCGATAAAAAAATTCTCCGGCACCCGGCCTTTGAGCATGGTCATCCTCGCCGCCACGTCGATGTGGTGGCTTGATGAACTTCCTATATAAGCCAATACGACGTTCGACGTTTCCGCCAAGACAAGGACAGATTTGATGACCGAAAAATCCCCCGCTGACAATTTCCCTGCCGGCTACGACGTTCCCAAGGTCTGGACCTGGGACAAGGGCAATGGCGGCGCGTTTGCCAGCATCAACCGCCCGACCGCCGGAGCGACGAGCGACAAGGACCTGCCGGTCGGGAAGCATCCGTTGCAGCTTTACTCGCTGGCGACGCCGAATGGCGTCAAGGTCACGATCATGCTCGAAGAGCTGCTGGCGGCCGGCCATAAGGACGCCGAATACGACGCCTGGCCGATCCGCATCGGAGACGGCGACCAGTTCGGCTCCGGCTTCGTCGACGTCAACCCGAACTCCAAGATCCCGGCGCTGATGGATCACGCGCCCAAGGGCGGCGGCACGCCGGTGCGCGTGTTCGAATCGGCTTCGATCCTCACCTATCTCGCCGAAAAATTCGGCGCCTTCCTGCCGAGCGAGCTTCGCGCCCGCACCGAAACCTTGAACTGGCTGTTCTGGCAGATGGGCTCGGCACCGTTTCTGGGCGGCGGCTTCGGCCATTTCTATGCCTATGCGCCGATGAAGATCAAATACGCCATCGACCGCTACGCCATGGAGGTGAAGCGCCAGCTCGACGTGCTCGATCGCCATCTCGCCGAAAACCGGTTCCTCGCCGGCAACGAATACACCATCGCCGACATGGCCACCTGGCCCTGGTATGGCAATCTGGCGCTCGGGCAGGTATATGGCGATGCGGGTACCTTCCTCGAGGTCCAGAGCTACGAGCACGTCCAGCGCTGGACGGCAGAGATCGCCGCCCGTCCGGCGGTCAAGCGCGGCCGCATGGTCAACCGCTTGAGCGGCAACCCGTCCGAACAATTGCATGAGCGCCACGACGCCTCCGACTTCGATACGAAGACTGAGGACAAGATTGGCGAGAAGCAGACCGCCTAAGGAGAATAGAATGGCCAAGCTGGCTGATATGACGAAACACCGGGGTTTCCCCTACGCCATGCCGGGCACGGGCATCCAGTTCGTCATCCGTCGGGCCAATCCCAAGGGAGCAACGCCGATCAAGGCACTGCCCCGTCATGCCCGACCGGGCTCCGGAGCGCACCGCATCGATGCGGCCTTCCTCCACGCCCTCTGGCATCATTTCGGCGCGGAACCATTCGAGCGCGGCAATCTCGATGCCGCCCGGCTGAACCTCCTGTTCGGACGCGAGGTGCTGCCGGTCGACAAGGATTTCGATCCCGTGTCCTATGAGGCGATGCTCGTCATCAACGAGAAGGTTGCCCGGCAAAGCTTCCCGGAATCGTTCGTCGACGTATTCGAGGTGTGATGTCGGCGGCGGCTGGCCGCTCCAACAGTTTGAGGTGGTGCACCGCCTGCCGGTGCACCACCTCACTTTTTTAGATCACGCGCGGAGTGCGCCGGTCATCCGCAACACATCTTCGAGCGGGACGAGGCCCTTCATCGCACCGCTGCCGGTGGCAGGTTCGCCGTCCTCGATCGCCACGGCTAAACGGAAGGCGGGGTCGGCCTCTATGCGCTGGCGCAGCGCGTGGATGCGCGGGTAGTTGCGCGCATAATCCTTCGGATCGATCGCCTCGTGGAAATCGACCCAGCGGGCCACACCGGCAAAGACCGCATCGGCAAGCGTCGGCCGGTCGTCGAGCAGGTAATCGCTGTCGCCCATCATCGCTTCCAACTGCTTGTGACGCTTGGCGACGAATTCGCGGCCGAAGGCGCGCAGGGTTTCGCGGTATTCCTCCGTGGCACCTTCGGATTCCAGCGCCACCCACATCGGGAAGAAGGCGCCGGTGAAGCCGGTGTTGAGGAAGGCGATGAACTGGTGCATGCGGGCCGCCTCGAAAGTGCCTGGGGCGAACGAGATGCGACGCTGGTGATCGCGCGCCTCCAGCCACAGTGCGATCGCCATGGTCTCGGTCAGCACGTCGCCCTTTTCGGTCACCAGCGCGGGCGTTTCGACCCGGCCGTTGAAGCGCTCATAGGCGTCGGTGCGCATTTCCCCGAGCATGTCGACGCGGGTGAGGCGATAGGGTTGGCCGAGCCATTCGAAGGCGGTGACCAGGCCGGCGGAGCTGCCGAGCGGAAAGCCTGCGGTGAAGATCGGTTCAGAGACAGAAGGCATGGTGTCGTTTCTCCATTGTTGGTGTCATGGATATATCGACGTGGACGGAGGCTCTGTAGTTGGCCAAAATTGGACTTATCGTCTGCACATGTGGACGATGAGAGGGGTTGCGCGAACGGGACCTGATTTTCGCCGAACGCCCTCGCGAGCGTTCGGCAATGTGCGGGCTCGGCCGCTGATCTGGGCCCCCCGCTAGGCGGAGCGAAGCGGAGACGGATAGAGGCCGCCTTCGTCGGCATCGACGGTGATCGACAGGGTCACGTGCCGCGGCCGCGTCAAGGCGAACAGCACCGCTTCGGCGATGTCCCGGTTGGTTGCCGCCTCGCCCTTCTTGCGACTGCCGGCCGCCTCCCATGCGCCATCAAGCGGAGAGACATCCTCGAGGTAAGGCGGGTGGACAACGATCGAACGGGTAGGCGTACCGGCAAGCTTCTGGCGCAGACCATCGGCCAGGGCGGCCTGCGCCCGCTTGGCGGCGTAGAAGGGCACGGACACGGTCTGGAGCGCTGCGTTGGGCAGGCCGCTGATCGAGCCGATCGTGACGATATCCGGCCGGGCCGAGTGAGCGAGCAAAGGCAGCAGACCCTGGGTAAACAGGAAGGTTCCGGTAACGGCCGCGTTGATGACACCGATGACCGCATCATCGGGATGATCCTCGTCGCTGTCCTCGAGCCACATGGCGCCATTGTTCACGAGGATATCGACGCGGGTGTTCTCCGCCTTGATGCCCTCGACCGCCGCAGCGACGCTTTTCGCATCGGCAAGATCGAGCGCGACGGTTTGTACCCGTCGCCCGAGATTGCGGGCAATCGGTTCGGCCACGTCCTTGAGGGCACTCTGGCTACGCCCGCACAAAACGAGATCGCACCCCGCTTCGGCCAGGGCATAGGCCAGTGCCGCCCCGAGACCGCGACCAGCGCCGGTAACCACTGCAACAGTTCCATTCAGTTGTATCATCCGCATCCCCTAAGGCGCGCGAGGAGAAGCCCCATGCGCGTATCGAAGCCGCACAATTAGGTATCAGCGGTTGAATTTCCAACGGGAAACCGGCTGATGCGACGACCCGGCGCATGTGGATCGGACCGACATAGCGCCCGGCAAACGCCTCCGCCTGGGAATATCAGGGTGGAGAAACGGGTGCGCCGACCTATCTCGCAAGGCAGGTGGCGAAGGAAACGGCCCATCCGGCTTCAAAACGAAAGGACGCGTCATGGCCAAGAACACGATCTGCCTCTGGTACGACAAGGAGGCCGAAACGGCCGCTCGCTTCTACGCCGAGATCTTTCCCGATAGCCGGGTCAGCGCCGTGCACCGGGCGCCCGGCGACTTTCCGTCCGGCAAGGCGGGAGACGTGCTGACGGTGGAATTCACCGTCGCCGGCATTCCCTGCCTCGGTCTCAACGGCGGCCCGATGTTCACGCACAACGAGGCCTTCTCGTTCCAGATCGCCACCGACGACCAGGAGGAGACCGACCGCTACTGGAACGCCATTGTCGGCAATGGCGGCCAGGAGAGCGCCTGCGGCTGGTGCAAGGACAAATGGGGCATTTCCTGGCAGATCACGCCACGGGTCCTGACCGATGCGCTGGCGGCCGGCGGCGCCGAGGCAAAACGCGCCTTCGAGGCGATGATGACCATGGGCAAGATCGACGTCGCCGCGATCGAGGCGGCGCGGCGCGGCTGACGCCGCCTCACTGAGGGAACTTTCCGGCCGGCGACGGCTTACCCAAGAGTGTGCGGGCCGTGTCAACCGGACGCGACAGGGATGGCGAACATGGCGGTTTTTCCGGTTTCCCGCCATGGCCAACGCAAGGGCAGTCGAGCGCCCCACCTGTCCGGCGCGCCTCACGCTGTCGGCGACGCATCGCCGGCAGCACGATCGGAAGGACTTTGCCGGACTTTCAAAATGCCCGGCGACGCCCGGATCAGGCGCTCAGGAGATCGCGAAGCGCCTCGCCGACCCCGGTCGCCGACTGCGGGTTCTGGCCGGTGATCAACCGGCCATCAACGACCACCTTCGATGTCCAGTCCGCGGACGGATGGTGGGTCGCACCGCGCTCGACAAGCGTGCTTGCGAGCAGGAACGGCACCGTCCTGTCGAGGCCGACGGCGCGTTCTTCGGAATCGGTAAAGGCGCTGACATTGCGGCCGGCGACGAGGTAGCGGCCGTCGGAAAGCCTGACATTCACAAGGGCTGCCGGACCGTGGCAGACCGCCGCGACGGCACCGCCGGCCTCAAACACCGAACGGGTCACCCGGTCGACGGCGCTGCTTTGCGGCAGGTCCCACATCGCACCGTGACCGCCGGCGAAGAAAATGGCCGCGTAGCGGTCGGGATCGACACCGTCGAGCCTGGCCGTTGTGCGGATCGCGGCGCGAAACGCCTCGTCGTTCCAGTAACGTCGATTGGTGTCATCCTCCAGGTCGAGGCCGTCGATCGGCGGCTCGCCACCCTTGATCGACGCGAATTCGACCGCGATGCCGGCGGCTTCGAGCACGGAAAGCGGATGGGTGACTTCGCCGAGATAGAAACCGGTCGGCTGCCCGCTATCCCCCTTGGTACCATGGCTGGTGAGGACAAAGAGTACGGGCTTCTTCGGATTTGCGCTGGGGTTCGGCATCATCTTTTCCTGTTTGGAGCGGGTCTGAGCTTGCGACCGTTGACTGATGCTGCTTATTTATTACTTCGATTTGCGGCGATAAATGCGCCGATACGGAAATGATTTGGTCTTGAGAGGCAAGAATGCGGCGCTTCGATCATCTCGCCGACGTCGAGGCCTTTATCACCGTCATGGACAAGGGATCGCTGACCGCCGGGGCAGTGGCGCTCGCCACCACGCCCTCCGTGCTCAGCCGTGCGATCACCCGCCTCGAAACCAAGCTCGGCACGCAGCTGGTGCGGCGCACCACGCGGCGGATCAGCCTCACGGATGCGGGCCGCGCCTATCTGGATCAGGTCCGCGTGGCCTTTGACGCGATCGACCAGGCGGAGCGGGCCATCCAGGGCGAGGGCGCGCTTGCCGGCCGGGTCCGTCTCAGCGCCTCCACGACCTTCGGGCATTTCCAGCTACCGGAGAAACTGGCGCGTTTTGCGCTGCGCCATCCAGGCGTTACGGTCGAACTGTCGATCGCCAACCGCAATGTCGATCTCGTCGCCGAGGGCTACGACCTCGCGATACGCCTCGGCCAGCTTCCAGACAGCGGCCTGGTCGGACGCAAGCTCGGAGACGCTCCGTTGAGGCTTGTGGCCTCTCCCGGCTACATCGCCCGGTGCGGCGCGCCGCAATCGGTCGAAGATCTCGCGGCCCACACCTGCCTGCCCTTCGTCATGCCGAGCACCGGCCGCCCGGCTCCCTGGCTGTTGCGGGTCGATGGTTCGGATGTCGACTGGGTGCCCGATGGTCCCGTGCAAGTCGAGGACGATGTGCTGGGCACGGTGTCGCTGGCGGAGGCGGGCCTCGGCATATGCCAGACCTATGACTTCGTCGTGCGCGATCGGCTCTTGCGCGGCAGTCTGGTCGAGCTTCTGCCGGAATTCGGTGGCCGGTCGCGTCCCTTCTCCCTCATTTATCCGCCGCACCGAAACCTTGCGGCTGCGACCCGAGCATTGATCGACTGCCTCATGGAGTAAGCCTGAAGGATGAGCTTGTCGGCTCAACCGCGGAAATCGACATCTGGCGTGCAAAGCCGGTCGCCCGGGCCAAGGCCCGAGCGACCGGCCTCATCCTAACCGTGCCAGTGCGAGCAGCGGATCACGCTGCAGAAGTTGCCGCGATGGAAGTGCGGTTCCTTGTCGGCGATGACGTCGGCCTTGACGTTGCCGAAGGTGGTGTCCGGCTTGTGCCTGATGCCGTCGTAGAAGGCCTGGATGATGTCCTCCTTGAAGGTCGGCGTCCGCGGGAAGGCACTGACAACCGCCTCGCGCTCGGCGTCGGAATATTGCTTATAGGTCAGCCCGAGCACGTCCATCTCGACGCCGGCCGTCACCAGCGCCACGACGGGATGCATGTGTTCGGGCACGCCCGGCGTGGTATGGAGCGCGATCGCCGTCCAGACCGTGTAGGCATCCGCCTCCGAAATGCCGTGGCTGCGCAGGAAATCGCGGGCGGCATGGGCGCCATCGACCTCGAAGCGCTCGGTCTTGCTGCTATGGCTCGGCATCAGGCCGATGTCGTGAAACATCGCGCCGGCATAAAGCAGTTCGCGGTCGAACGTCAGGCCGCGATGAACGCCCGCAAGCGCGCCGAAATGGTAGACGCGGCTCGAATGGTTGAAAAGCAGCTCCGTTTCCGTATCGCGGATGTATTCGGTGATCGCCCTGGCAAGCTTGCTGTCGGGAACGGTCGCATCTTCGGCAATGAATGGCATTGTCTTCTCCTGGGTTTCTCAGCACCCAAAGGATAGAACCGCCTGGAATGTCGGCAATCGACGTGATACGTCAAATAGAGACAAATCCGGTTTGGAGCGGCCGCGGATGCAGGAGAAGACCAGAACCGTCGTGATGGTGGCGCTGCCCGGCGTGCAGCTCCTCGACGTCTCCGGCCCGCTCGACGTCTTTGCCGAAGCCAATGCGCAGGTCCGCCGGGAGGCTTACAGTCTTCTCGTCGCTGCGGCCGGGCCGGAGCCGCTGCGAAGCTCATCCGGCGTGCGGCTGATGGCCGACCGGGTGATCGGCCGCGACTTCGACGATCCGATCGATACCCTGCTCGTCGCCGGCTGCCCCAATGCCACGGACGTGCCCGCCGACGGCATCGTCCTTGATTGGCTGCGGCAACGTGCGCCGACGGTCCGGCGCTACGGTTCCGTCTGCAGCGGCGCCTTTTTCCTGGCGGCCGCCGGCCTGCTTGACGGGCGGCGCGTGACGACGCACTGGGCCGTCGCCGCGCGGCTGGCGCAGCGCTATCCCGAGGTCACGGTGGACGAGGATGCCATTCACGTCAGCGACGGCCCGGTTCGTACGGCGGCCGGCGTGACGGCCGGTCTCGATCTGGCGCTTGCTCTGGTAGAGGAGGATCTCGGGCACGAGATCGCCATGCGGGTGGCAAGTCAGCTGGTGATGTTCTTCAAGCGGCCGGGCGGGCAGATGCAGTTCAGCCGCAAGGGCGAGGCCATGCCGGCGGGCCGCTCGGCGCTCCAGGAGTTGCAGCGCTGGGTCGTGGCCAATCCGGGACAGGATCACAGCGTCGCGACGCTTGCAAAACGCATGGATCTCAGCCCGCGCCATTTTTCCCGGCTTTTCCGCAGCGACGTCGGCATCACGCCGGCGAACTGGGTGGAGGAAGCCCGTGTCGCGGCGGCCCGGCGCCTGCTAGAGCAGGGGCAGGACGCCCCCAAGCAGGTCGCCGCCCGCTGCGGTTTTGCCGATGCCGACACGCTCCGGCGCGCCTTCATGCGGCATGTCGGCGTCACGCCGGCCGAATATCGCAAGCGCTTCGCCAGCCCGGCTCTTTCCGCGGAATGAGCCGGGCTGGCGCTATTTCCTACTCGGCCGCCTGCATCCTGCTCTGCGGCTTGCCCAGATAGGGCAGCACGAAAAGGTAAATGCCGGTCGGCAGCAGCACCGCCAGCGGCGGCAGGGGCAAATAGTAGACCCATTCGGGCAGCGTCATCACTGGCATGCCGGCAAAGATGGCGGCAACAGCCAGCGCGAAGAGCAGCGACGTCCAGCGATGGATTTTCCGGATCAGGGCGGTCATTCTGGCACCTTGGCTTTGAGCAACGGGAGGCGGCGGCGATCAGTCGAGTTTTGCGACGACCTCTTCCAGCTGGGTGAAGAAGCGCTGCCAGCCGACGGTTGCGCCCTGGAAATAGGCCTTCTGGTCCGCCCTGAAGCCACGCTGTTCCATGCGCAGGCTCGTGCCGCCATTGGCGGGAGCGAGCGTCCAGGTGACGACACTGGTGAGGTCCTTGGTGTCCCAGCGATAGGCGAGCGAGCGGTTCGCTTCGATCGTCTCGACCTTGCAGTCGACCTGGCCCCAGTCGGCCGAAAGCGTAAAACGGCGGCCGACTTCGGGCACGAAATCGTTGCGCATCAGCCATTCGGCAATCAGGTGTGGCTGCGTCAGCGCGCGCCAGATCTTCTCCGGCGGATGGGAAAAATCGCGTTCGACGACGACGGAGCGGGTGGTTTCGGTTGTTTCGGTCATTGGTCCATTCTCTTGAGAAGATCATCGAGATCGTCGAAGCGGTCCTGCCAGAAGCCGGCCATCTCCGTCGTCCAGTCAACCAGCGTCGCAAGCGCTTCGCGCCGGGCGCTGTAATAGGTGTAGCGACCCTCGTGCCGGTCGTGCACGAGCCCCGCAGCCTTCAGGATCTTGAGATGCTTGGACACGACCGGCTGCGAAACCCCGGCATCGGCCAACAATCCGACGACCGTGGTGTCCCCCTGCCGGCAAAGGTGTTCGAAGAGCCCACGGCGTGTAGGATCGGCGAGCGCCCGAAAAACCGCGTCCTGTAACTCAGTCATGTCCCATACCCGATTGGCTATGTAATGACGTATAGCCAATCGGGTATGTGTTTGTCAAACGCTTATGTTGCGCCCGCCGGGATCCTTTTCAGCGCCTTGCGCCCATGGCCGTGCCGCCCCTCCGGCACCGCGAAAGCTTGTGCTTGTTGGCGAAATGCAGCGCCCCTATAGAAGACGCATGATCGGTCAATGTCCGCCAACGGCGGCTGAGGTAGTCAGATGGTTTCGCATATTCGTACCGTTCCTCTCGAAAAGGCGTACCGGCTGCTGAACCACGGGCCGACCGTCCTGGTTTCCGCCCGCCATGGCGGCATCGAAGATGTGATGGCCGCAGCCTGGGCCTGCGCGCTCGACTATGATCCGCCCAAGCTGACGGTCGTTCTCGACAGCGCCACCCGTACCCGCAGCCTTGCAGAGGAAGCGGGCGTGTTCGTCATCCAGGTGCCGATCGCCACCCAGGCGGTTCTGACCCATGCGGTGGGCACCACGAGCCTTCACGACGATCCCGACAAGCTGCGCAATGCCGGCGTCGAACTGTTCCAGATGCCTGACCATGACCTTCCGCTCGTCGCCGGCTGCTCCGCCTGGCTTGCCTGCCGGCTGATCAGCGAGCCGTCGATCGAGAGCCGCTACGACCTGTTCATCGGCGAAGTCTTCGCGGCCTGGGCCGACGATCGGGTGTTTCGCGACGGGCATTGGATGTTCGAAACGGCCGATCCCGCCTTGCGCAGCCTGCACTATATCGCGGGCGGGCATTTCTACGCTATCGGCGAGGCGATCGACGTAACCTCCCGATAGGCCGAACGCGCACGCCAACGGTGGCGCGCCGGGATGGTTATGCTCGGCTCTACACATGGAGAAGACCCGGCCGCCCTTTCGCACGACCGGGCCCGCCCCGGGAGGCTGCGCACCTTTAAAAAAGCCCGCCAGATGCCTGGCGGCGAAGCGAAGGCTGTGACGTTGCCTCAGCTCTTTCCGGACAGCGCAATCACCCGGTCGAGCGCTGCGGCAAAGCCCTTGAGCGAGACAGCGAACGCAACGTCCTTTTCGCTGTCGCTCGCAAACGCGCCGATCTTCAACGCCGTTCCGCTGCGCAGCAGCGCAACCGTCGATTCGGTGAAGGTCAAAGGCACGATGCAGCCGAGCGGCAGGCAGGTGCGGAAGCCGGTCGGCTTGCCGCCCGTCGCCTCGTCGACACCGAGCGTCACGCCCTTATCCAGGTAGAGACCGAAGGGGAGCGCGAGGCTCCCCTCGAGGCCCGCGTCCGCCGCCGTGCGGAGCTCGATCGTCAGCACATGCTGACCGCCCTTGTGGAACTGGCGCTGCGAGAGGAGGCAATGCTTCTTCCCCTCGATCTCGGCGCAGGCGACGCTCCAGTCCTCGTAGGTCTCCGAAAGCTGGGAGGGCGCCGCCGGCTTTCCGGCGGCGTCTTGCCCATAAAGCGGTGTGATGGCGACGAAGGTCGCCATCAGCATTGTCGAGAGCCAGACGAGCCTGCCCATCAGAAGCGCACGTCGAGCTTGGCGTCCACGGCATTCTGCGTCGTGCCGGAGCCGAACTGGCCGGTATAGGTGATGCCAAGGCTCGCATTGCCGGTCAGCGCGAAGTCGATGCCGGCCTCGATGATTGCCGCATCCTCGGCGATCGGCGTACCGGCGACCGAGAAGGCGCTGCCCGTGCCGAACGCCATCGACGAGAACGGTGTCGTATCGCCGAAGGCATGCTGCCAGCCGAGCATACCGCGCAGCTTTGCTTCGGTCGTGCCGAGGCTGAGCGGCGCCGAAGCGCGAAGACCGAGCGTCGTGAACGTCGTGTCGGTCGTGTTGCTCCTGCTCGACAGCGCCGCTGCGGCACCGCGCTCGGTGAAGCCATCGGTGTGCAGGCTGACATAGGCGAGGTTGGCGAAGGGCTCGAGCGCGACGCTCGGCAGATCGATGCGGTAGCCGACTTCACCGAAGGCCTGGAAGGTGCCCGCGTCATAATCGGCCTTCAACTGATCGCTGAAGCCCGGGAAGGCGACATTGCGCGACGTGTTGATCGAGTGCCATGTGTAGGCGAGGCCCGAGCGCAATGCGACGTCGCCCCAACGGCTGCCGCTATAGACGCCGAGGTGGTAGTTGTCGCTGTTGCCGCTCGCCGAGCGGCTGTCCACGTCGAAGCTGGTGCGGCTGTAACCGGCCATGATGCCGACGATCGCATTGTCCGCGATTGCCGCATCGAAACCGGTGACGAAGCCGCCGGTCGACTGGTCGAGCGCACCGGCGTTGCCGTTGCCGTCGGTGTTGGTCCAGGAGCCGAATACCTGGCCCCAACCGACCATGGCCGGCGGCGCCACCGGGACAGAGTTGACCGCCGCGACTGCGCCTGTCGTGATCTTGTCCTCCGGACCGTAGGCCAGAACCGGGACGTTTGCAGCGCCGACGTCGCCGAAAGCATCGCGGATGCGGTCGTTCGCCGCGTTGCGCAACAGGCTGCTGTCGTTGATCAACGCGGTCTGGGCCGACGCATGGACTTCGCCGGAGAGCTGATCGAAGGCACGGCGTGCCCCGGCGCCGTCGAGCAGTGTCAATGCATTGTAGAGGCCGACCGACGGGCCGCTCTGGGCAAGCGTGTTCAGCGCCAGTGCCGTCTGCCGTTGGTTGCCGGTGGCAGCCTCGCCTTCGAAGACACCAGGCTTGGGCTCTCCGCCCGGCTCGCCCGGTTTCGGCTCTCCACCCGGCTCACCCGGCTTACCCGGCTCTTCGCCGCCCGGCTTGCCGCCGTTCTTGACCTTGATCGTCAGATCGACCTGCTTTTCCTTCTGGTCGAGCGAGATTTCGAGGAACGCCGATTTCGAAATCGCCTCGGCGAACTTGCCTTCGATTGCCCGATCGGCGGTCAGGATCGTGTAGGTCTGACCGGTCTTGTAGCTGGTGTTGGCGTCGAGTGCCGTCACCTGGACATTGGTACCGGTTCCGATCTTGGCGATACCGGTGTTGTCGTTGGTGCCTATGCTCTTGACAACGATCCGGTCGGAGCGGCCGTCGCCGGCGATATCGGCCTCATAGATCGAGCCAGAGGCCATATCCAGCCGGCCCATGATCGTCAGCTTGCCGGTCGAATTGTTGCCCGGCGAGATGATCGCATTCTTGTCGATAAATGTGTCGCCGACCGTGCCGGAGCCGCCGAGCCTGCCGAAAGCGGTCGAGTTCGGATTGCGAATGCGGTTCAATTCGCCGAGCACATTCACTTCATTGGTATAGAAACGATCACCCTCTACCCGCCCCGTTTCGCCATCGACGATCAGGGTGCCGCCGGACACTTCGAACCGGGTCTCGCTGAAGTCCACGGGACCGTTGTCCGGGTCGTTGTCGATCGTGTCGATATTGCCCTTCAGGACCAGCTTGCCGCCGGAGACATTCACCTTGCCGTAGAACTTCGACAGGTCGCCGCCAACGATGGTCTCGCCGGAGAAGTTGGTGATCGTGCCCTTGCCGACCATCGTGTTGGCAAACTCGTAGCCCGTGTTCGTATGGTTGAAGTTGACGTAGCCCTTGCGCGGTCCAAAATCGATCTTCGCCGAGGAATTGACCGTGCCTGCCGCCTGCGCCTGTTCGGCGATCGGTTCAGCGATGTTGTTGAGATTGACCTTGCCGCCAATCGTCAGGTTGCCCATGCCCTCGTTGTTGATGCCGCCGACGGCGGAGAGCACGATGTCCCCGCCAACCGAGAGCTTGCCGCCGTTGGCGATCGAAAGGTTCGCCCGACCAGCCTCGCCGATCAGCAACCTGTCGGCGACCTTGAGCTCACTGCCGGCGCCGTCGATGGCAGCCTGGATGGTGTCGGTGCTTTCGTCCTCGCGCAGGATCGCGGTGTTAGTCGAGACGACAGCGCCTTTTTCGACGGTAAAGCTGTCGCCGATCGTGAATTCACCGGTGTTGACCCAGCGCGTATTGTCGCCGGTGACGAGAACCGTGCCGTTTTCGAAGTAGGTCTTGTTGGTGTTGACGAGGGCGCCGTCCTCGATCCGAACCGTAGCGGTATTGAGCGTCAGTGCGCCGTAGGCGACGCCCAGGAATTCGGTGTTTAGCATGGAACCCGCGCCGCGCACTACGAGCGTTCCGTCGCCCTCCTGCAGGGCGCCGACATAGGTCTCCTTGGCCGAAACCTTGCCGCCGTTCTCGACGATCAGCGTGCCCTTGCCGCCATAGATACCGCCTTCGAAGCCGCCGACAAAGAGCATGCGGTCGCCGTTGGGGTTGGCATCGACGATGTCCCAGGTCGAGCCCGGCCCGGAGACGACGACCGTCCCGACGCTGCCGCGGCTGTCTGCGATGTAGCCATCGGTGCTTTCAACCTTGGCGCCACTGTTGATCGTCAGCGTCGCGCCGCCCGGCCCGCCACGGATCACGAGATTGCCGTTGATCGTATGGTCGCTGGACCACGTCGTGTCGTTTGGAACCAGCAATCCGGCCGCCTTTGCCGGCGACGCTGCGAACGGCGCCGCCGCCAGCAGCATCGAGACAAGGCCGGCCCGGCCGAGCGCGGTCGAGCTCAAAAGGTTGATCCTCAAAACGTCCGCCTTCGCACAGGTATTCAATGTCTGCCCCTTTTCCTTTGCATTCGTGGGCGCACAATTCCCAGGCGATCGGAATCGCCGGGAAAGCACGGGTCATGGGGCGGCTATAGCAAGCCCGCAAAAAGCGAGAATTCGGCTTTCTGCAAACGGCAGATTGCGGCGTTGAAGGGCTGTGGCTTTCTGCAAACGGCTTGTTTTCGGCGACGAACGGCAATCGACAACCGTATGGAGTTGAAGGATAAAACCTCGCATGGCGCGAGGACATGAGACGGTTTTGCCTGACGAGGCTGGATATGCCGCAAGCGTTCGGCGAGCGACGCTCGTCCTCGGGCTCCTCTACCAGTTCATGCAGTTTGTCATCAGCACGACGCTCTGGGCTTTCCTCGGATACGACCCGATCGCGATCGCGCCAATCACCTTGATCCTGATGCTGAACGGGACACTCATGTCCTATGCGATGGCAGCGGCGCTCTTTCGCTTTCGAGGCCGGTCCATCCTCTTCAAGCTTCTGCTCGGCTCTGCCCTCGCGCTCGTCGCCGCGGCGATCAATGCCAGCGTCGATTTCCTCAGTCACGGCCTGATCGAGCATGGCGATCCGGGCCCAATCAACTGGACCAATGTCGGCTACACGCTCATCTATTGCATGGCACTGTTTCACGGATGGGCGTTTCTCTACATCGCCCTTCTTGCCAACTACGAACTGCGCGAGCGGGAACGGCGGCTTGCCGTGACACGGGAGGAAGCGCTGGCGGCGCAGATGCGGGCGCTGCGCTACCAGGTCAATCCGCACTTCCTGTTCAACACCTTGAACTCGATTGCCGGGCTGATCGAAGAAGGCGCGTCGACCACCGCCCGCCGCATGGTGCTTTCGCTCTCTTCCTTCCTGCGCACGACACTCGAGCTCGATCCGATGCAGGACGTCTGCCTTGCCGACGAATTGGCCTTGCAGCTCGGCTATCTCACCATCGAGGGCGAGCGCTTCTCCGACCGCATGCGGGTCAAGCTCGACATTGCACCGGGCCTGGAGCAGGCGCTGGTGCCAAGCCTGATCCTTCAGCCGCTGATCGAAAATGCGATCAAGCACGGCGTTGGCGGTTCGATCGGCGTGGTCGAGATCGTGATCCGGGCAGCAAGGCAGGGCGAGACGCTGGAGCTTTCCGTCGAAAACGACATGGCGGGCGAGCCGCCGCGCCCGGTGAAAAAACCGGTCGGGACCGGCACCGGACTGAGGAATGTCGCCGACCGCATCAAGGCCCGCTTTCCCGAGGTCGGCGCCTTCATATCAGGCCTCGTCGCACCCCACCGCTTTCGCGCAGCGATCACCATGCCGCTGCGGCTGGCCTGATCGCCGCTCTCCGGCCAACGACGGCCGGCAATGGTCGAAAGTCCGGGCCTTTCTGCCAACGGCTCGATTTGACCGACGAACGGCAATCGACATCGGCGGCCGGTTGAACGATAAAAATGGCCATGAACCTTGAGGATGACGCAAGATCGGTGGACGAGAGCGCCTATATCGCCAGCCTGCGGCGCGCGACGCTCTGGCTCGGTTTTCTCTACTGGTTCGTGGAATTCCTGGTCAGCAGCATTCTGTGGGCGATCGTCGGGATCGATCCGATCATGTCGGCCCCGGGCAAGCTGCTGCTGATGTCCTGCGGCATGGCCTTCTCCTATGGCATCGCGGCTTCGATGTTCGGCGTCCGCCACCAGCACATCGCGCTGAAGATCGTCGTCGGCTTCGCGACCGCTCTGATGGCCGCCATCGCCAATACCGGCGTCGACTTTCTTCTCTATCTTTTCATCGTGCGTCCCGACCCGATCGCCCCGGACTGGACCAGCATCGGCTACACGCTGGTCTACAGCATGGCGACCTTCGTCGGCTGGTCCTTCTTCTTCGTCGCCTTGCTCTACAGCTTCGAACTGCGCGAGCGCGAGCGGCGCCTGGCCATCTCGCGCGAGGAAGCCCTGGCCGCGCAGATGCGGGCGCTGCGCTACCAGGTCAATCCGCATTTCCTGTTCAACACGCTCAACTCCATCACCGGCCTGATCGAGGAGGGGCAGCCCCTTGCCGCCACGCGCATGGTGATGTCGCTGTCCAACTTTCTGCGCACGACGCTGGAGCTCGATCCGTTGCACGACGTGCGGCTCGCCGACGAACTCGCACTCCAGGCCGGTTACCTGCACATCGAGGGCGAGCGCTATTGCGACCGCATGCGGCTCCGGATGGACATCGCCAACGGCCTTGAGGAGGCACTGGTGCCAAGCCTCATCCTGCAGCCGCTGATCGAGAATGCCGTCAAGCACGGTGTCAGCCGTTCGCCGGATCAGGTGGAAATCGTCATCAGCGCCGCCAAGGTGGGCCAGGCGCTGGAAATCGCCGTCGAAAACGACATTGCAGCGGCGCCGGATACCGCCCGGTGGCCGGGCACGGGAATCGGCCTCAAGAATGTTGCCGAGCGCGTCCAGGCCCGTTTTCCGGGTGTCGGCGCCTGCGTTTCGGGCCTCGTGACCCCCCGTCGTTTCAGAGCTGCAATCACAATGCCCCTGAGGCTTGCATGAATGAAATCCAGACTGTTCCGCTTTCAATCCTCGTCATCGACGACGAGCCCCTGGCGCGACGGCGCCTCCTTCGCCTGCTCGGGGCAATTCCAGCAGTCGAGGTGGTCGGAACGGCCGGCAACGTGCAGCAGGCCTGCTCGATGGTGGCCGAACTTTCGCCGGACGCTATCCTGCTCGATATCCAGATGCCCGGCGGCACCGGCTTCGACATCCTGGAGCAGCTGGGCGACAACGCGCCCGCGGTCGTTTTCGTTACCGCCTTCGACCACTATGCGCTCCGCGCCTTCGAAGCGGCTGCGGTCGACTATGTCACCAAGCCGATCGAATCCAGCCGCCTGCGCACGGCGGTCGAGCGGGCCCGTGTTGCGATCGCCGCACGCACGAGCGCCGAGCGGGTACTCGAACTCAACGAGACGGTGACGGCGCTGCGCCAGGCACTGCGCAAGCACGAGACCCAGACGGACGACCTCTGGATCAAGGCCCGGGGAGAGTTCGTGCGGATCGCGCTCGACCGGGTGGTGCGCTTTCAGGCGGAACGCGACTATGTCCGCATTCACGTCGAAGGCCGATCCTACCTGCACCACGAGAGCCTCGCATCGCTTGAGCGTCGCCTCGATCCCGCGGAATTCCTGAGGCTGCACCGCAGCTCGATCGTGCGCCGGGACTGTATCGTGGGGCTGAAGCAAGCCCCCTTCGCCGCGCTCATCGCCCTTCTCTCCGACGGCAGCGAGATCCGCGTCGGCCGAACCTACGCCCGCCACATCCGGCCGATGACCGGCGACCGCAACCAGACGGACTAGGAAGCCTTCCCGCTATCGCAGGACCGCGCGCAGCCGCGGGGCTGCAAAATCGACGAAGGCCCTCAGCTTCATCGGCACCAGCCCCTGCGGAAGATAGACGAGCTGGACCGGCAGCGCCGGGTGCTCGAAGTCTTCCAGCAGTGGCACGAGCAGGCCGTCCGCCACCTGGCGCGCCACCTGATAGGACAACACCCGCGTCAAGCCGAGACCGGATATCGCCGCGTCGACGGCGGATTCCGCCGTATTGACGATCAGCCGCGACCGGATCGGCGCAGCCAGCTCGCGCCCCTCGTCGAGGAAACGCCAGACATGGGCGGCCGTGACGTTTTCGAAGGTGATGCAATCATGGTCGGCAAGTTCGCTCGGATGCCGGAGCACGCCGTGGCGCGCGACATAATCGGGGCTCGCATAGACCACCCGGCGCACCGTGCCGATCTTCGTCGCCACGAGATTGCTGTCGGGCAGGTTTCCGATCCTCAGTGCCACGTCGATGTGATCGTCGACGAGATTGGCAAACCGGTCGCCCAAGGCGAGCCGCATATCGACCTCGGGATGGGCCTTGAGGAAATCGACCAGGACGGGAAGCACGTGCAGGCGCCCGAAGACGATGGGTGCGGAAACCGTCAGATCACCCTTGATCGTTCTGTATTCGCCAGCCGCCACCCGTTCCGCCTCTTCGACCCGCGCAAGAATTTCCTTGGCAGCTTCGACATAGGCCCGGCCGGCCTCGGTCAGCTGGATCCGGCGGTTGGTCCTGGTGACGAGCTGCGCGCCCAGATGCGCTTCAAGCTCGGAAAGCTTCCGGCTGATCGTGGCGAGCGGCACCTTGAGGTGTCGGGAGGCGGCCGAAAGGCTGCCGTGTTCGACGACGGCGAGCAGAACGCCCATGGCATCGAGGCGATCCATTTCCATCCTTCCGATATTTGGAAATCAGACTATCGAAATCGCATTCTACTGCCGAAATTTGGAAAGTCATAGATTGATCCTCGAAGGCGGTTCATCCCGAACCGCCGGAGGGCCGTGACGGTTCTCAAGCTCTTCGAGGACATCTCCCATGAAACTCTACCGCCATCCGCTCTCCGGCCACTCGCACCGGGCGCAGCTCTTCCTGTCGCTGCTCGGCGTGCCGCACGAGCTGATCGACGTCGATCTCAAGGCGCGGGCACACAAGGCGCCGGATTTCCTAGCGCTCAATCCCTTCGGCCAGGTGCCGGTGCTCGACGACGAGGGCACAGTCATCGCCGACTCAAACGCCATCCTCGTTTATCTCGCCAAGAAGCTCGGCCGCATCGACTGGTTGCCCGAAGATCCGGCCGCAGCGGCGAAGGTGCAGAAATGGCTCTCGGTTGCCGCCGGCGACATCGCTTTCGGTCCGGCAGCCGCGCGTCTCGTCACCGTCTTCGGCGCCAATCTGGATGCCGAAGGGGCGATCTCCAGGGCCCACCGGGTGCTTGCACAGATCGATGCCGAGCTTGCCGGCCACGACTTCCTCGTGGGCGTAAGGCCGACCATCGCCGACGTCGCCCTCTACAGCTACGTATCCGCTGCTCCAGAAGGCAATGTCGATCTTACCGACTATGCCCATGTCCGCGCCTGGCTTTCGCGTGTCGAGCGCCTGCCCGGTTTCGTCAGCTTCCAGAAGACAGCGGTCGGCCTCGCGGCCTGATCCGACCTCCCGGGGCGGCAGCGCTGCCCCGGCCCCCCTGCAACCGGGACACCCGACCATGCCGGACAACGCACAGCAGAAAAAACCGGATTCGCCCTGGCACGAAGGCGAACTCGCCATCCAGCGCAGCCTCGGCGTCGCCGAGCGCATGGATGCGACCGGACGCAATTTCGTGCGCAGTTTCATGCCGGAGCAGCACCAGCAATTCTTCCCAATGCTGCCCTTCGCCATGTTCGGGGCAGTCGATGCGAACGGTGATGTCTGGGCGACGATGCGCGCGGCAGACCCCGGTTTCATGCAGGCGCCGGACGCCTGGAACCTCGACATCCGGTTGCCGCGCGACCCGGACGATCCGGCCGATGCCGGCATGGACGACGCGCACTCCATCGGCATGCTCGGCATCCAACTCGAGACCCGGCGCCGGAACCGGCTGAACGGCGCGATCCAACGCGATGGCGACGACGGCTTCACGCTCCGCGTCCGGCAGAGCTTCGGCAACTGCCCGCAATATATCCAGCTTCGCCAGTTCACCTTCGTTCGCGATCCGCACCAGCCAGCCTCGGTGCGCCCGGTACATGGTGACGTGCTCGACGCGCGCGCCCGGGCGATCATCGGCAAGGCCGACACTTTCTTCGTCGCCTCCTATGTCGATCGCGACAGTGGCGAGCGCCAGGTCGACGTCTCGCATCGCGGCGGCAAGGCGGGTTTCGTGCAGATCGGCACGGACGGCGTGCTGACGATCCCAGACTTTTCGGGAAACCTGTTCTTCAACACGCTCGGCAACTTCATGCTCAATCCGCGCGCCGGCCTGCTGTTCGTCGATTTTGCGACCGGCGACATGCTGCAGATGACCGGCAGCGCCGAAGTCATCCTGTCCTCTCCGGAGGTCGCTGCATTCCAAGGAGCTGAGCGGCTCTGGCGCTTCCGGCCGGAAAAGGTCATCTACCGCCAGGACGGCCTGCCGCTTCGCTGGGCCTTCGAGGAGGGCGGCTGGTCTCCCAGCCTCACGTCCACCGGCGACTGGGACCAGGCGAAGGTCCGGCTAGAGGCCGCGGCCCTTGCCGATGCGTGGCGGCCGTTCCGGATTGCCCGTATCGAGGACGAGAGCACGACGATCCGCTCGCTCTACCTCGAACCGGATGACGGCGTCGGGCTGATGGCCCACCAGGCCGGCCAGCACCTGCCGATCCGCATCAAGGTCGAAGACGGCGAAAGACCGCTCGTCAGAAGCTATACGCTGTCCTCGGCACCGACGGATGGTCTCTACCGCATCAGCGTCAAGAAGGAGGGCGTGGCTTCCCGGCACCTGCACGGGCTGAAGCCGGGAGACCGGATCGAGGCGCGGGCGCCTGCCGGCAGCTTCACGATCGACGGAACCGAGCGGCGCCCGGCCGTGCTGATCGGCGCCGGCGTCGGCATCACGCCGATCCTTGCCATGCTCAAGCACGTTGTCGCTGAAAGCCGCCGCAAGCGGCGCACGCGCCCGACCTGGGTCTTCCAGGCCGCCCGCTCGCCGGAAGAGCGCGCCTTCGATCGGGAGATCGCCGAACTCGTCGCGGAAGGCGAGGGCAATATTCGTCTGGTGCGGGCGCTGAGCCAGCCGGCAACGGCCACCGAAGGCCAGGACTATGACATCGCCGGTCGCATCGACCTCACCCATCTCAAGGCCACCCTGCCCTTCGACGACTACGATTTCTACCTCTGCGGCCCGGCCGCCTTCACCCAGTCGCTCTACGACGGTCTGCGGGCGCTCAACATCGCCGATGCCCGCATCCATGCGGAGGCCTTCGGGCTGTCGTCGTTGACCCGGCGGCCGGACGGCGGTTCTGCCCCCGCGATGGAGCCGGCGGCGAGCGCCCCCGTTCACGTCGTCTTTGCCAAGTCGAGCAAGGAGGCGCGCTGGCAGCCGGGCGAAGGCACGCTGCTCGATCTCGCAGAGGCACGGGGTCTCAACCCGGACTACGGCTGCCGCAACGGCAGTTGCGGCACCTGCCGGACGCCGGTGCTGGAGGGCAGGGTAACCTATCCCTCGCAGCCCTCCTTCCCGGTCGCCGAAGGCGAAGCGCTCATCTGTTGCGCCGTGCCGGCCGAAAGCGAGGCGGGCAAACTGCATCTTTCGCTCTGAGCCCTGGTTCGGCTATGGATGGTGCACCACATCATCAGGCAGTCGACCTCGGCCGAGCGGGATGCGCCATGAACGACCAACAGCTACGCGATATCGTGCTCTGGCTTTCAGAACAGGGCCTGAAGGGACTGGACGAGCCGGAGCTGTTTGCCGGCTTCTGCGAGCAATGTCGGGCAGCTGGTCTCGACCTTGCCCGCGCGCTCGGCCTGATCGACACGCTGCACCCCGAATTCGAGGGGCGTGCCTTCCAGTGGAACGATGAAAGCGACATCACCCCGGAAGTCATCCAGTACGGCTCGACGACCACGGGTGAGGCGCTGCTGAACTGGCAGAACTCGATCTTCTACCACATGCTGCGCGACCGGACCGCCGAGCGCCGCATCCGGCTTTCAGCCGACGAAGGCACCACCTACAACATACTGGACAAGCTGAAGGGTGAGGGTCACACCGACTGCGTCAGTATGATCCACCACTTCACCGACCAGGGCCGTGTCGGCGAGATGGACTGTTTCTATTCCTACTGGACGACGCGGAGCGACGGCGGCTTCAGCGAGGATGACATTGCAGCGCTTAGGATCCTGTTGCCGACGCTTGCGCTGGCGGTGAAGGCCGGCTCCTGCGTTCGCATCATCAGCACGCTTGCCGACGTCTACCTCGGCGCCGATGCCGGCCAGCGCGTCGTCAAGGGCAGCATTGCCCGCGGTTCGGCCGAACGCATCGAAACGGTCATGTGGTTTTCCGACCTGCGCGGCTATACGCGCATCTCCGACACCGCCGCACCCGACGAGATCATTCCGCTTCTCAACGATTATTCGGGGACCGTGATCACCGCCATTCACGACCATGGTGGCAGCGTGCTGAAGCTGATCGGCGACGGTGTTCTGGCGATCTTCAATGCCGACGATCCGGGGACCGCCTGCGCCAACGCAATCGCCGCCGAACGGCAGCTGCGCCGCATGCTCGCCGAGCTCGACGCCCGCCGGCAGACCGAGAGCAAGCCGACCACAGAGGTCTATCTCGGACTCCATATCGGCGAAGTCTTCTACGGCAATATCGGCAGCCAGACCCGCCTCGATTTCACCGTGGTCGGCCCGGCGGTCAATGAGGTAAGCCGCATTGCCTCGATGTGCCGTTCGGTCGAGCGGCACATGATCATGTCGTCTGATTTCGTCGAAGCCTGCCCGCCGGATGAACGGGTCCACGCGGTCTCGCTCGGCCGCTTTGCACTGCGCGGCATTGCGAGGGCCAAGGAGCTGTTTACCTGGGATCCGGAGCTGCCGATCGCCTGAGCCGCGGCGGCTACTGGCTCATTGCGCCTGCGGAAAGGCGCGACAGGTGGCGATGCTGCAGCTCGATCTGGACCTCGTCCTGGAAGTCCATCACCTGACGGCGGACTTCGTCTTCCGAGCAGCCGCAGGCAAAAAGCTCGTCCGCTAGAGCGCGGCAGCGACGGCGCCAGAATTGCAGCGCCTCGGCACCGTGCAGATCTTCAAGCTCGGCGGCAGCACTGCGAATGGCATGCAATCTCCTGACCACGGGAAACGGAACAATGGTGTTGGTTTCCGTGGCTTCCACTGATTGATTGCCTGCCATCGTCTCGTTTGCCCCCTGGACTTCGTGCGCTCACTCGAACGCACAAAGACGCCCTACGCGTTTCGGTATCGAACAATCGCTCCGCCTCCGGTGTCCCCAATCGAAGGCGAATTGTTCTGCTGATTCCATTTCTACGAAGCCTATGGTTAACGTTTCCTTCCCACCGGTGCCGAAGTGAACCGTTTGCGTCTCGCAGGTGCCATAGACATCGGTCGCGTCACGTGCCCGACACGCTTTCGCGCTTTTCTGGGTTGGTTTCGATCCAAAAACATGACATTGACAATCATCTTTCTATCAGCGCCCCACGGCGCCCCCCGCCCCCAGTGAGTGCACGTGCATGCTGAAGCGTTTCTTCGCGTTTTACCGCCCCTATCGCGGCCTGTTCATTCTCGACTTCTCCTGCGCCGTGCTCTCGGGCCTGCTCGAACTCGGCTTTCCGATTGCGGTGAAGCTGTTCGTCGACCAGCTGTTGCCGAGCCAGGAGTGGACGCTGATCCTGCTGTCCTCCGTGGGGCTGCTGATCGTCTACCTGCTCAACACCGGCCTGATGGCGACCGTCACCTATTGGGGCCACATGCTCGGCATCAATATCGAGACGGACATGCGGCGCATGGCCTTCGACCATCTGCAAAAACTGTCCTTCTCGTTCTTCGACAACCAGAAGACCGGCCATCTCGTCGGAAGGCTGACCAAGGATCTCGAGGAAATCGGCGAGGTCGCGCATCACGGGCCGGAAGACCTGTTCATTGCGATCATGACCTTCATCGGCGCGCTGATCCTGATGCTGATGGTGCATTGGCAGCTGGCGCTGATCACCGCCGCCGTCGTGCCGCTGACGGCCTGGGTGACCAGCCGCTACGGCGGGCGCATGACCCGGAATTTCCGCAATCTCTACGGCCGGATCGGCGACTTCAACGCGCGTATCGAGGAAAATGTCGGCGGCATGCGCGTGGTTCAGGCCTTTGCCAACGAGGAGCACGAGCGCAGCCTGTTCGAGACCGACAACCAGAACTATCGCCGCACCAAGCTCGAAGCCTACCGCATCATGGCGGCGAGCACATCGCTCAGCTACATGAGCATGCGGCTGACGCAGCTGATCGTGATGATCACCGGATGCTACTTCGTGCTGACGGGCGAGCTGACCAACGGCGGTTTCGTCAGCTTCCTGCTTCTCGTTGGCGTCTTCTTCCGCCCGGTCGAGAAGATCAACTCGGTCATCGAGACCTATCCGAAGGGCATCGCCGGCTTCAAGCGCTTCCTCGAACTGATGGAAACCGAGCCTGACATCGAGGATCGCCCCGGAGCGACCGACGTCGCCGATCTCAAGGGCGACATCACCTACCGCAATGTCTCGTTCGGCTACAGCGCCGAAAAGCCGATCATCCAGAACATCGACCTGACGATCCATGCCGGCGAGACGATCGCTTTCGTCGGCCCCTCGGGCGCCGGCAAGACGACGATCTGCTCGCTGCTGCCGCGCTTCTATGAGGTCAGCGACGGCTCGATCACCGTCGACGGGACCGATATCCGCGACATTACCCTGTCGTCGCTGCGCGGCCAGATCGGCATCGTGCAACAGGATGTCTTCCTCTTTGCCGGCACCATCCGCGACAACATCGCCTATGGGCGGCTCGGCGCGAGCGAAGCCGACATCCAGGACGCAGCGCGGCGCGCCCGGCTCGACGGCATGATTGCCGCCCTGCCCGAGGGCATGGACACGGTGATCGGCGAACGCGGCGTCAAGCTTTCCGGCGGGCAGAAGCAGCGGCTGGCGATCGCCCGCATGTTCCTGAAAAACCCGGCGATCCTCATTCTCGACGAGGCCACCTCGGCGCTCGACACGGAAACCGAGAGAGCCATCCAGCAGTCTCTCGCCGAGCTTTCCAAGGGGCGCACGACGCTGATCATCGCGCATCGGCTGGCGACGATCCGCGATGCCGACCGCATCGTCGTCGTCGATGGCAGCGGCATTCGCGAGCAGGGGCCGCATGCGACGCTGCTGGCCGCCAAGGGCGCCTATAGCCGGCTCTATCACGCCCAGGCCAGCGCCGGCTGAGGAGAGCGGTCGGCGCGGCATTGCAAGTGCCCGGAGGGAGCGGTACGAACGAAGACAGACACCACCCTGCCCTTCGTCGGACCGATCCTTCAGCGCCATGACCACTTTTGAACTCTCCGCTCTCGAACGCGCCTTAAAGGCCCTGCCCCAGCACTATCCGGGTCCCGGAGGCGTCGCCGGCGTGGTCCGGGACGGCCAGGTGATCCTCAGCCACAGCTGGGGCTATGCGGACCTCACCGCCCGCAAGCCGATGACGGCGACGACCCGCGTACCGATCTGCTCGATCACCAAGCAGATGACCTGCGCTGTGCTTCTGGACGCCGTCGGCGAACCGGCGACGCTCGACCGCGCGCTCGACGCCTACCTGCCTCTGCTTGAAGGCAAGCGCCCGACGGTCGCCCACCTCTGTCACAACCAGTCGGGGCTGCGCGACTACTGGGCGCTGACCGTGCTGCAGGGCGCCAGGCACGACGGCGTCTTCCGCCGCGAGGACGCACGGCCCCTGCTCTCCTCCGCGCGTTCGACCCATTTCGAGCCGGGCACGCGCTACTCCTATTCGAACGGCAATTTCCGCATTCTCGCCGACCTCATCGAAGAGCATACCGGACGCTCGATGGCCGAACTCTATCAGCACTCCGTCTTCGGCCCAGCCGACATGCGGACTGCCGCCCTCACCGCCGATACGAGCCTGCCCCCCGATGGGATCGTCGGCTACGAGGGCAACGAGACGGCCGGCTATTTCGAGGCGGTCAACAATATCTACTGGGCCGGCGATGCCGGTGTTTCCGCTTCGCTCGACGATATGCTCGCCTGGGAATGCTTCATCGACCGGACACGGAATGACGCGAACGGCCTCTATCGCCGCCTGTCCGCACCGCAGACCTATGCCGATGGCCGCCCGGCCCATTATGGGTTCGGCCTTGCGCATGAGAAGATCGGCGACATCGCCATCACCGGCCATGGCGGCGCGCTGCGCGGTTTCCGCAGCCGCCGGCTCTACGCGCCCGCTGAGCGCCTTTCCGTCGTGGTGATGTTCAATCACGAGGCCGACGCCCATGCTGCCGCGACAGCACTGATGAAGGTCGCCCTTGGCCACAGCGATGCCGAGCCCGCGACCGGCACCTGGGACGCCGACGGCACCGGCAGCTATCTCGATCCGGAAACGGGCCTTGCACTCGTTACCAGGCCGACCGGCAAATCCCGCGTCGCGCTGAGCTTCGCCACGGGCGCCGAGACGCTTGCCGTCGGTCCGGATGGCCGCGCACAGTCAGCGGCCGTTACGCTTCGCATGGAAGGCGCCTCGCTTCACATGGAGCGCCCGCGGGAGAACCTGACGGTTCACGCCGCGCGCATCTCCGGCACCGCCAAGCCGGATATCGCTGGCCGCTACCATGCGGCAGAACTCGACGCCCATCTCGACATCGTCTCCACCAACGGCGTCTTCTATGGCGGTTTCGACGGTTCACTTGGCTCTGGCGCCATGCACGCCATGCGGCCGCTCGCCGAAGATGTCTGGCAGCTGCGCTGCAAACGCTCGATGGACGCGCCGGCACCGGGAGACTGGACCGTACTCGTTTCGCGTGACGCAGACGGCAAGGTAACGGGATTGACGATCGGCTGCTGGCTCGCCCGGCGGATCGACTATAGCAAGATCGGCTGACGCTCGCGCCGCCGGCTATGCTCGGCAGCGTAGCGATGCACCGCGAGACGACTGAGAACCGGAAGACCAGAACGTGAAACAGAAGCGACCGACAGCAGTCCGCGATACCGGCCGCCGTCATGCGGCCGATATGGGCAAACGCGTGACGGTCGCCCGTGCCCTTTCCAAGCTGGGGTACTGCTCGCGCACGCAGGCCGAGAAGCTCGTGCTTGAGGGCCGCGTCAGCATCAACGGGCGCAAGGCCCCCGGTCTTTCTGCATGGGTCGATGTCGACAAGGACCGTCTCGCTGTCGACGGTAAGGCCGTGCTTGCCGAAGACAAGGTCTATCTGATGCTGAACAAGCCGCGGGGGCTGGTTACGACCAGGCATGACCCGGAAGGCCGGCCGACGGTCTTCGACTGCCTGAAGGACGTGGATTCCACCCATCTGTCGCCAGTCGGCCGCCTCGACAAGGCGAGCGAGGGCCTCCTGTTGTTCACCAACGACACGGTGCTTGCCCAGCGACTGCTCGACCCGGAAACCCATGTCGGCAAGGTCTACCACGTACAACTGACAGGCCAGATCGACGACGCGCATCTCACGCGAATGGTTACCGGTATCGACGAGGGCGGCGAGACATTGCGGGCGGCCCGAGCCGAACGCTTGCGGGCGGGCGACCGCAACATGTGGATCGAAGTGGAGCTCGAGGAGGGTCGAAACCGCCAGATCCGCCGCATGCTCGATGCGCTCGGCTTCGAAGTGTTGCGGCTGTTGCGGGTCTCGATCGGGGCGATCGCTCTCGGTGATTTGCCGAAGGGTGCGGCGCGAGCGCTCAGCGCCGACGAAATCGCCGATCTGAGGCGGCGCACCGGCCTCTAGGAAATCATGGCCGTGGCTTTCCGAAACGCGCGATGGGTGGATTTCCACCCACGCCAGCGCCGCCATGTTTCCGAATCCACCCAAAGTCCCTGCCGCCTCCCGACAAATGCGACTGATCGCCTGGACAGGCCGTTGTCTGCATCCGGATTGCGTCTGCAAATGGGGCACCCAGTACCGGCGTGGGAGGAAACCTTGCCGGCTGGCCATATTTCATCCGGGAGGAAGAAGATGAAAACCCTCAACGCATTGCTCGGCGCCGTCGCCGCCCTTTCTATTTTTGCCGTTTCCGCCAACGCACAGACCTATCCCGAACGTTCGATCACCATGGTCGTGCCCTTCTCCGCCGGTGGCCCGACGGATACGGTTGCGCGTCTGGTTGCCGAATCCATGTCGAAGGATCTCGGCCAGCAGATCATCGTCGAGAACGTCGGCGGCGCCGGCGGCACGCTTGGCGCAGGTCGCGTCGCCCAGGCCGATCCGGACGGCTATACCGTTCTGCTCCACCACATCGGCATGGCGACCAGCGCAACGCTCTACCGCAAGCTCGCCTATGACACGCTGAACGCCTTCGAATATGTCGGCCTCGTCACCGAGGTACCGATGACCATCGTCGCGCGCAAGGACCTCGAACCGACCGACCTCAAGGGCCTCGTCGAATATGTGAAGGCGAACAAGGACACGGTTACCGTCGCCAACGCCGGCATCGGCGCCGCCTCGCACCTTTGCGGCATGATGTTCATGAGCGCCATCGAAACGCCGCTGACCACCGTTCCCTACAAGGGCACCGGCCCGGCGATGACCGACCTTCTCGGCGGCCAGGTCGATATCATGTGCGACCAGACGACCAACACCACCAAGCAGATCCAAGGCGGCACGATCAAGGCTTACGCCGTCACCTCGCCGGAACGCCTCAAGGTCTTCCCGGACCTGCCGACCACCACCGAAGGTGGCCTGCCGAACCTGCAGGTCGGCATCTGGCACGGCGTCTACGCGCCGAAGGGTACGCCGGCTGAAGTGACCGAGCGCCTGTCGAAGTCGCTGCAGGTCGCGCTCAAGGATCCGAACGTGGTTGCCCGCTTCGGCGAACTCGGCACCGAGCCGTCTTCGGACGCAGACGCCACGCCGGCCGCACTGAAGACCAAGCTCGAAAGCGAAATCGCCCGCTGGAAGCCGGTCATCGAAGCCGCCGGCCAGTACGCCGACTAATCCGTCGCTCATCGCGCCGCGCTCTCGAGCCATCTCGGGGCGCGGCGGTTCTGACATGGGCATATTCCCGACGGTGTCCGGACAGGCGCCGTCAACGGCGGTTGACAGCTGTCAACGCGACGTTGCCCAATATGCGAACCCGGCGCGAGCCGGCAATGCCAATGCGGGAGGCCGTCGACGCCTCGGCCCGGCTACCCCGCGAAAACAAATGGGGACACGATGAAATCACTCTCCTTCGATAGCACCAATGCGCTCTGCGGCGGGATCCTGACCGCGGTCGGCCTGTTCTTCGCCTGGCAGGCCTTCAACCTCGAGCTCGGCACGGCCTTCCGCATGGGGCCTGGCTATTTCCCGCTCGTGCTCGCGATCATCCTGACGCTGCTTGGCATCGTGATCCTCGTACAGTCCACCCGCGTCCAGGGGGAACCGATCGGCGCGATCGCGCTGCGTGGCATGCTCTTCATCTTGCCGGCACCGGTCTTCTTCGGCCTCACGGTCCGCGGCCTCGGCTTCGTGCCGTCGCTGTTCTTCACGGCACTCATCGCCTGCTTTGCCTCTGGCCGCATGACCCCGCTCATGGCTTTGGCGCTCTCCGCAGTGCTTACGGCCTTCTCCGTCGCCGTGTTCAGCTATGGCCTCGGCCTGCCCTTCCAGCGCTTCGGCCCCTGGGTTCAGTTCTAGGAGACGCGCAATGGAACTTTTCAACAATCTCGCGCTCGGCTTTGTGACCGCCGGCTCGCCCGCCAACCTGCTCTTCTGCCTGATCGGCGTGCTTCTCGGCACCCTGATCGGCGTGCTTCCCGGCATCGGCGCCACCGCAACCATCGCCATGCTCCTGTCGATCACCTTCCAGCTCGAGCCGGTTTCCTCGCTGATCATGCTCGCCGGTATCTACTACGGCGCGCAATATGGCGGTTCGACCACGGCGATCCTGATCAACATGCCGGGCGAATCCTCGTCGGCCGTCACTGCGATCGACGGATATCAGATGGCCCGCAAGGGGCGAGCGGGCGCGGCCCTTGCGATCGCAGCCCTTGGCTCATTCTTCGCCGGCACCGTCTCCACGTTCCTGGTCGCGGTCTTCGCGCCACCACTGACGGAAATCGCGCTGCAGTTCGGCGCCGCCGAGTACTTTTCGCTGATGATCGTCGGTCTCGTCTCGTCGATCGCGCTCGCGCACGGGTCGATCGTCAAGGCGCTGGCCATGGTCGCCCTCGGCCTTTTGCTTGGGCTTGTCGGCACGGATATCTACTCCGGCACGCCGCGCTTTACCCTCGGCATCCGGGAATATGCCGACGGACTGAACTTCGTGGCCCTCGCCGTCGGCGTCTTCGGGATCGCCGAGATCCTGCGCAACCTTGAAAACGAAAGCACCCGCGAGGTGCTGATGGCCAAGGTCACGGACCTGATGCCGACCAAGGACGATTTCAAGCGCATGTTCGCGCCCGTCGTGCGCGGTACCATCATCGGATCGGCGCTCGGCATCCTGCCCGGCGGCGGCGCGATCCTCGCCGCCTTTGCGTCCTACACCGTGGAGAAACGCGTCTCGGACCATCCCGAGGAGTTCGGCCACGGCGCCATCGCCGGCGTTGCCGGTCCGGAAAGCGCCAACAATGCCGGCGCGCAGACCTCGTTCATTCCGCTCCTGACCCTCGGCATCCCCGCCAACCCTGTCATGGCGCTGATGATCGGTGCGATGATCATCCAGGGCATCGTGCCCGGACCGAACGTTGCCACCGAGCAACCGGCCCTCTTCTGGGGTATCATCGCCTCGATGTGGATCGGCAACCTGATGCTGGTGGTTCTGAACCTTCCGTTGATCGGGCTTTGGGTGAAGCTGCTCAAGATCCCCTACTACGTCTTGTTCCCGATCATCATGGCCTTCTGCTCGATCGGGGTCTACAGCGTCAACTCCAACGTCTACGACCTCTATGCTGTCGCCTTCTTCGGCCTGGTCGGCTACCTGCTGTTGAAGCTGCGCTGCGAACCGGCGCCGCTGCTGCTCGGCTTCGTGCTCGGGCCACTGCTCGAAGAAAACCTTCGTCGGGCCATGATCCTGTCGCGCGGCGACCCGACGACCTTCGTCACCCGGCCGATCAGCGCCATCCTGCTTCTGATTGCGGCTCTGGTGCTCGTCGTCGTGTTCCTGCCCAGCGTGAAGGCCAAGCGCCAGGAGGTCTTTGTCGAGGAGGATTGATCCTGCCCGCCAATTTTGCAACAATAGTTATATAATTCAATACTTTAATCGCCGCGCCTCCAATCGGATGCGCGGCGTTTTGTTGCCTGCGGCATTCTGCCCCTGCGCGGTTTGCCACATTGAGCTTTATCAAGCCGGTCGCCTATCTCTGCCCCATCGAAACAGGAACGAGCCGGGGCGATGACACGTCGCGAGAAAGCCAGATGGAACAATGCCGTGCGCATGCTTTGCGCCGCGGCTCTGTTCCTGCTTGGTTTTGCCCATCTCGGCCCTGCGCTCGCCGCGCGCCCGCCGGCGGCGGAACTGGCGCTTTATGCCCTGCCCGACGGATCCTTGCCCGACTTTTGCCAGACCGGTTTGGGTGATGACGGCAAGGAGCAGCCCGGTCATAAACATGTCTGCAGCGCCTGTCGGTTCTTCTGGGCGCTGCTGGCGCCGCCGGACGGTTCTCTCAGCGAACGTCTGGAGGGGAGCCGCACGCCTGCAATCCGGGTGTCGGCAGTTCAACCGACGCCGCAAGTTCACGCTCCCAATGCCCGTCCACGAGGCCCACCGCAGGTCGTCATCCGGCTTTGACCTCCGTTGACAGCTGTCAACATCCTCCTTCGACGCCGGTCGGCATCGGGGCGTCACGCCCCCTTGCCTCGGTTATGCGGACGTTTTTCATGCCAGAAACCCTGATCACCACTGCCGCGCCAGCGGCTCCTCCCCGCGTGTCCTCGATAAGGCCGCCTCGCCCGGCATCGCGCAGCCGTGTCGTCGGCGAAAACCTGACCCTGCTCTATGAGGGCGGGCGCAACCGCGCGCTCTACCGTGTCGTTGACGGCTGCGTCGTGCTTTCGCAACTCCTCGACGATGGTCGCCGGCAGATCACCGACGTGCTCGGACCGGGCCGGCTCTTCGGTTTTACCATCGACGGCCGCAACATCGCCACCGCCGAAACGCTGAGCATCGCCCGCATCGAACCCTTGGGTGATGCGGATCTCAACGCAACCAATCCGGCCGTTGCGAGCGAGCTGAAGACGACGCTTCATCGGATGCTGATTCATGCCACGCTGCTTGGCCGCAAGACCGCCAGCGAGAAAGTCGCCAGTGCATTGGTGGAACTGTCGCGCCTGTTCAACCGGACCGGCCGCAACGGCGCCCCTGCCCGGTTGAGCTTCCACCTGCACCTGACCCGCGCCGACCTTGCGGACTGGCTCGGTCTTACCGTCGAAACGGTGAGCCGCTGTCTCAATCGCTTCAAGCGCGAAGGCCTGATCGACTTCAGCCACCCGAAGACAATGCGCGTCCTTGATCCCGAACGCCTCGAAGCGACCGCTGGTTTCACCCGCCAACGGACCGGCGACACGACACGCCCCTGAATAAAACCCGCGCCGCCTGTCCCCCCAATGCGGCCACCTACGCAAAGGAAAAACCATGATTGCGAGACTTGTCTACCACGTGCCGGTGTTCGGCTGGATGCTGAAGGAAGCCGTGCAAGGTTCACAGACAGCCAAGGTGCTGTTTCTCGTCAACTGTGCGCTGCTCTGGCTGCTCGCCATCCTCACCTTCGGATACCCGGCAATCATCATTCCGGCCCTGACACTGGTGCCGGTAATCTTCGTTCTACTGATCCTGATCACGATGGGCTGACGCCACCCATCCCGGCATCAAGCTTTCAGGCCTAAAGCCGGCTCAAAGCACGCCCCAGCCGCGGTAACGCCCGCGGCCGGTCATCTCGCGGATGCCAAGCTCGCGAACAAGGTTCAGCGCGCCACGCGGTGTTACGCCGACATGCTTGGCGACCAGAGCCGCCGAAACGATCGGCCGCGACAGAACCAGGTCGATCAAGGCGGGCAGGCTGCTGTTGGAACGACGATCGCGGATGCGCATGTCCATCTGGGTCTTCGCGAGCGACAGCCGGTCGAGTTCCTTGAGACCGAGATCCGCCGTCACCGTCATCGCCTCCAGGAACGCGCTCCAGCGGGTCAGTGCATCCTGGGACCTCCGTCGCTCATAGCGGATGGTCTTCAGGCCTGTGTTGAACGACAGCAGGTGGGAGGTAACCTTGCCTCTGGAGCGTAGGTAAGCGCCGACCAACAGTGCCCCCAGCCAATGCTGACGGCGCAGGGGTTCCTTCCGGTCCCAGGCATCGAAAAGCAAGGCGGCGCCAAGGCAGGGTGGCAACTGATCAGCCGCAGTTATCATCTGACGCCATTCGTCGAGACGTGCGTCCTCGTCCCAATCCTCGTCGAAGAGCAGACCGAGCTGCCCTACCGGCTCGCGCGCTGTGGCAAGCGCCGTCCGTTCGGCGACGTCCAAAGTATCCTGGTCATGGGCGTCGAGCAGGCGTTGCGATCGAGCGATGGCCGCATCTATGGCCGCGAACTCCGCGGCCATCGGATTGCTGTCGCCTTCGTCCTCCACCTCGCGCTCCGGTCCGCGGTCGGCACCTGCTGCCTGACGCGTTTCGCCGCGGCCAAGCGCGGGGAGATCAAGCTCCGATGACGGGCTTTGCTCGCCCCTGAGCGTTGCAAGCCCCTGGGCGGAAAGGGCCCAACCAGGCTCGCCGAGCCAAATGCGTCGGCGGGTTCTCAGGACCGAATGGGCGATGGTCAATTCGTGGGTCGGCGTACGGACGTCCATGTGGGCATCGTGCAGCACAAGATCCTCGACGTGAACGAGTTCACCCGCCACCCACAGCGCTGCCGTCGCATCAAAGAAATGACCGCGTTCGCGGTATCCGTCCTCTACGACATGACGGTTGGTACGCTCATCCAGGCGCGCCAGGGCGTCTTCGGCCGAAATCATCAGCGGGATGAGCGTTGGATGGTAGGGGTCGGGAGACTGGTATCGCATTTTGAATGTAAACGGTTGCTGCCGATGTGGACCGTAACACGAGAATCATTTCCCCCAACAGGCAGGAGACGCTTTCTCCACCGCTTGAACACGGCAAGCTGCGCCGACTGATGACGGTAGAACGACGGCGCGAGCATTGCTATTCAGGTGGGAATTGCCTTGTCACGGTGCATTGCGTTGACAGCTGTCAACCGTGTTGGTCTCCTCGTTCTTCGCGTACCATACTCGCTGTCTCCTCCGGTCATGCTCGTGTTTCGCAATCACGCGGCAACGGGATCCGCCTGTCTGAAGCTTGTACGCCGTACGTTGCCTTTCGCGGCTCAGCGTTTTGAGGGGAGGGGGCGCAGCTCCAAACCGTCAACCTGTTGACAGCTGGCAACAGCCCGCTCATTTGCCACCTAAACAGCTTGGATTCTGCCGCTAGATCTGGCTGTAGTAAGGATCGCCGAAGAGGCTCAATCCTTCGCCTCGAGATGAAGAAAACTCAACCCTTGGACGGCATATCCGCGCAACGGAACAAAATGCCCTCTTCCTTTCCAAAAGAAAGAGAAACAGCAATGTTTTCTGAGGAATGGCGAGAGGCTGAAAACGATCTCAGAGGTAAGAATAACCGAGAGATGTCAACGAATCCCTGCAGCTCCAGTGTCCCGCATTTCAACGTCACAGACAAGCCGCACCGTTGCTGAACGGCCCATGCCGCTGTGCTGTTCATCCGCTCATGGCAACCACTCCAGCCTGGGCTCGCAAGCGGGCCGATAGCATCGCCGAGACGGTGAATGTCTGGCTTCTCGCGCGACGCGTCAGGTCACGGAGGTAGCCTCCGGCCGAATGAATGTGCTCGGACCGTTCGAGAAGGCAGGCGAGTACCGTTGCCGTCGTTTCGGGACCAAGCACCGCGCATGCCTCATCGTAGGCCTCCGGGCTGACCCCGAGCATCGTCCTGACGACGGTTGCCGCTACGAACATGTCCCGCCAGCTGCCAATTTGCCCCGTCGGGCCATAGTCGCGGATCTGTGGGCATGCCTTCAGCACCACCGGCAGCGTGCCGACGTGATCGTGAAGGCGGGAAGGAGCGGACGACCTTGTACGGCCTGCAACAATGTCAGCATCGGCCGTGCATGACGTCTCGGTGTCAGCAAGATCCGAAAATGCCGCTTCAGCCTTTTCACAAGCGATTTCAGATTCAGATTGATAATCGGATTCTGAATTCTGTATGTGCCGCTCATCCTGGCGTTCATTGGCAGCCGTATTCTGCGTTTTCAGCAGGTTTTCCAGATAATTAGTCAGATTGTCGCGGAGTGCCGACAAAACGGCAAGCGCGCGCTCCACTTCGGTGATGAGCGGCTTGCGCGACAGTGCCGTGTAGATGGCCTGGCACCGGGTTTCGGCTTCTTCCGCTTGGGGAAGATTGGATTGGCGCAGGAGCTCGACAAGCTTGACGACGTCGCGCCGGCAAAGGCTGAGACGTTCGCGCATTATCTGCAGGTATCGACGGTCCGCTTCCAGCCGGGCGGCCTCTGCCGCGAACTCAGACGCGCGTGCGAGCATCGGTGCGAGATCGAAGCCAAAGGCCTGGCCGATCGCGCCCTTGCGGTCACGGCGTGCATAACGCTTGCCGTTTGGGCTGTCGCGCCTGAGGATAAGGCCAGCCTCGACAAGAGCCGTCAGATGCCGCCTCAGCGTCGTTTCGGCCATGCCGTGCGTGCGGAGCGAAAGCTGCGCATTCGACGGAAACACGACGAGGCCGGCAGCCGGGTCGAGTTCGGTCTTCGGATAAAACGACAGCAGTGCATTCAGCACCGCGAGCGAACGGTCGGAAACCCCAAGGCTTGTCTTGGCGGCACATACCGTTCGAAACAATTTCCACTTGTCGACGCTCCCGTCGTCGACGGCCGAGGCGCTGGAAAGTTGGTGTGCCAACATCCCAAGCGTCATCGACCGCCGCCCGAAGGGCGTCGTGACAATCCCACGATCCATTTTCTTCACCTTTTCCAAGGCAAAAGAAATCCGTTCGCCGAAACGACGTTGAAAACTCTTGACACCGATTCGCGGAAATGGGATTCTCTAGTTGCTACACGAGAGAAGGGTTTCCGCAGCGCTAGTCGTTCGGAAGCCTTTTTCTTTTGCTCAGTTAGTCTCCTGTTTCCTCTTGATATTCGAGGTACAGAGATTTGAGCCTCTGCCTCACGAAATCTGCAAAGCCCGGTGCCGTCTTGCTGCTGAAGGCAAGCGTTGTCTCGCTGTCCGTTTCACGGATCCGCACCGGGGTTGTGTTATCTGGCGCCAGCCATGGGATCGGACGGGCACGCGCTCTGGAGGCGCTTAAGAAAGTACACAAGGCGTCGAAGCGCTGATCGCTGCCAGCCTTCTGGAATTCCCGGCTTTGCATGAAGTCGTCTGCGACCCTCTGCTTGCCGTCTTGCGCGACGAGGTCAGCGAGTTCGAACCAGCGGCGCCGTCCAATCGATGGCGCGGGCCCGATGGCCTCGATCAGCGCAATCGGTAGCCGGCGAACAACCGAAATCATCTTCGACAGGGCGGCTTTGTCGACACCCAGCGCCGACATGATGATCTCGCGCGAAAACCCGCGATCTTCAAGGCGACTGCCAAAGAGCGACCGCTCGATGAACGAGAGGTCGGAACGGGTGTTGTTTTCCTGTCCCTGGGAGACGACCAGTTGCTCGTCATTGAGATTGCGAACGACCGCACGAACACTGCTGCCGATGTCGCGGGCAGCAGCCAGACGGCGATGGCCATAGGCGACCTGGTAGCGCCCCTCGGCGGTCGGGTGCGGCCGAACCAGGATAGGCACCTGTTGTCCGTGCTCCCGCATCTGTTCGGCGAGGCTCAATTGGGCTTCGGCGGCGATCCCGAGGCGATCGACGATGAAGGATGCATCGATGAGCGACGGATCGAGTTCGACGACCGCTTGCCCTTCGGCGAGCTGCCGTTCGAGCTCCTGGGCACGCTCGACTTTCTGCGTGATGTTCGACAGGGACCGGGTGATGCCTCCGACCACGGTCGGGGGGCGGGCTCCGGCCATCAGCCCGGCGATCGGCCGGTCATTGCCCGGTGCTCCGTTGGCATCGTCGATGCGCTCGTCCGATATTCCGATCAGGTTCTTGCGGGCCATGGATTACTTCCTCCCCCAGACCTTGCGGACCAGGTCCTCGATCTCGCCATTGACGAGATTGAGAGAGTCCATGGCGCGGTCGTAGGTGCCGCGGACAAACTGCGCGCGCTCGACTTCGTAGAGCGTTTGCTTCGTCACGCCGGCGTCGGAGATGGCTGTCGACTTCACCATGGCGTTCTGCAGCATGCGATTGCCGAAAATGGCGCGCATGAAACCGGTCATCTGGCTTTGCGGGCCGTCGTTGGGCTCGAACCGCGTTCCGAGATAGCGCATCCAGTCATAGCTGGTGCGGCCACCGGCCTTTTCGACGACGCTCATCAGCTCGCTCGTCATCGACAGGAACTGCGACATCGACATGACGTCGAGCATCTGCGGATGCACGGTGATCAGCACGGAGGTCGCAGCACAGAGCGCCGACATGGTGAGGAAGCCGAGCTGCGGCGGGCAGTCGATGACGACGATGTCGTAGAAGCTCTCGATATCGGCGAGCACGTCGCCGATACGGGCAAAGAAAAGGGTTTCGGCAGCCCCGCCCGTCATCATCGCCTTCGGCGTTTCGTGCTCGAATTCCATGAGTTCGAGATTGCCGGGAATGAGATGCAGATTGGCCGTGTAGGTCGACCGCACGATATCGGCGATCGGCCGCGGGGCGTCATAGCGGATTGCGCCATAGAGCGTCTCGCCTTCGCCGACATCCAGCTCCGGCTGGTGGCCGAAGAGGGCGGATAGCGAGGCTTGCGGATCGAGGTCGATCGCGAGCGTTCTATAGCCGCGCAGCGCCAGATATTGGGCGAGGTGGGCGGAGGTCGTCGTCTTTGCCGACCCGCCCTTGAAATTCATCACAGACAGGACCTGCAGCTTTTCATCGCCGCGCCGGTGCGGGACATATTTGCCCGACTTGCCGCCGTCGTCGAGAACGCGGCGAATGCGTTCGATGTCGGAAACGGCATACATGCGCCGACCGTTTGACAAGGGCGCTGGGCCGTGGCCCTCTGAGGCCACCTGCCGCAGATAGCCTTCGCCGATTCCGATGAAGGCTGCGGCTTCGGCAGGGCTGAAGAGACGCATCTGCTTTTGTGCCTGCGGGGGGAAGATTTTCTTTTGGTGCTGCTGCAGCTGATGGGCAAGCTCCAAAGCGTCGGCAGCCAGAAGCGTCGGCAGATGCTCCTGTGCGTCCTGGCTTTGAATTTTTTGCTGCAACATTGATATCCCCGAAAACTGCGCAAAAATCGTCATATCCGGACAATATGCGCAGATGCACTATGCTCCGATTCGGCGCGGTTTTACAAATGCATAGCGTTTTGGCGGATGTCCGGCCCTGGTGGCGGGAAGGGGGCCCACGGCGCAATCCGGTTGTCCGCGGACAACTCCTGTTCGGGGATGCGGGTGCATCTTCAATTAGAGCATAGATTTAATAGACTATTGACAGCCGATCTAATTGTGTCAGGATTGTGTTCAGTTGGCGATTGGATGCACGGAGCTTCCTGATGTTCTATCTCGGCGGAATGACCCTTGGCTATCTCGAGCCGCCCCCGCCTTTGCCGAAGGCGATTAAGGCAAAGCGACAGCCGGAAGTGGATGTCGCTTCCACGACGCTCGACACGGCGGCGTGCGAAGAGTCCGATCGTAATCAGGAATGGGCGCGTGCTTTCCTGACCCCTTGGCACCTCCTTTACTGAGGAGCGCCGGCGTGGCGCCAGACTGCGCCGGTCAAGCCGTTGACAGCTGTCAACGAGCAAGTCGATTTCCGCGGTCGTGGAAAAGCGCAAATCGGAGAGAGAAGGGCTGTTTCGTGGCTGCGAATTGATTAAGTTCGCTGTCATGGACACCAAGCAAGATCGATCCGTTTCAAGTGCTCCGCCTGGCGATACGGCCGACAATCAGGGGCAGGTGCTGTCGCTGCATCAGCGCATACTCGGTGACGTCGAAGGGCGCATCCTTTCCGGGGAGTGGCCGCCCGGACACCGCATCCCGTTCGAGCACGAACTGACCGAGCAATACGACTGCTCGCGCATGACGGTGAACAAGGCCCTGACGGAACTCGTCAAGCGCGGGCTGATTGAGCGGCGGCGCAAGTCGGGAAGCTACGTTACATTCCCGCAGGTCCAGTCCGCCGTCATGGAGATCCACGACGTCAAACTAGAAGTCCAGTCGCTGGGGCTCGATTACAGCTTCCGCGTCGATGAGCGAAAAGTGCGCAAGGTCGAAGGCCGGGATCGGGAACGCCTGGATCTCCCGAACTCTGGCAAGCTGCTGGACGTAACGTGCCGGCATTTTGCCGGCTCGCGTCCCTTTTGCTTCGAGGAGCGGCTTATCAGCCTTTCTGCGGTTCCGGAGGCCGAGGAGGAAACGTTCGAGACTGCAGCGCCCGGTTCGTGGCTGCTCGGCAAGGTGCCGTGGAGCACGGCCGAACACCGCATTCGCGCCGTTGCGGCCAGTAAATCGGCAGCGCAGGCGCTCGACATCGCCACCGGCACCGCCTGCCTCGTCATCGAGCGGCGCACCTGGAGCGGACGGGCGCCGGTCACCCATGTACGGCTCACCTATCCCGGCGACCGCCACGAACTCGTTGCTCAATTCGCGCCGAGCCCGATCGGCTAACCGGCCTCACCGGTTGTCCGCGGACAACTCGTGAGGCCGGGGTAGCAATAGCGCCAGCTATCCCGCGGCGACGCGCAGCCTCGGCGATGGTTCGTTGCCGGAAAAAGCGAAGACCTCGATCGGTTCGCCGATCCCCCTGACGGGGTAGGCGCCGAGATGTTCCATGCTGGAGGCGCAACCGGCGAGCTCGACGAAGGCGCGCGACAAGAGCACCGGACGCTTGGTTTCCTTGGTCAGGCTTTCAAGCCTCGACGCGATGTTGACGGCGGGGCCGATGACGGTGAAGTCGAGCCGGCGGCGCGAGCCGATGTTACCGTACATCACGTCGCCGACATGCACGCCGATCCCGTAGCCGAACGGCTCGCGACCCTTCGCGAGATTGTCCTGATTGAGGACGACAATGGCTGCTTCCGCCTCCCGGATCGCCTGGAGCAGGTTCTCGGCGGCGTCAGGGTTGCTTAACGGAAAGATCGCCAGCAGCCCGTCGCCCATGAACTTGAGGATCTCGCCGCCATGGCGCTCGATCGGTTCCGACATGGCGTCGAAATAGGCGTTGAGCAGTTCGATCACGTCGTCGCGCGGCCAGAGATCGGAAAGCTTGGTGAAATTGCGCAGGTCGCAGATGAGGATGGCGGCACCGACGGTGACGCCGCTGCCCCGTGTCGTGGCCCCGGCAAGGATCTGTTCGCTGGCGTGCGGGCCAACATAGGTTTCGAGCAGCGTTCGGACGAAGCGGTTCTTCAGTCGGATTTCACTGACCAGCGCCAGCGCCGGCACCATTTTCGCGAGGAAGGCCAGATGCTCGTCTTCGAAGCCGCCCTTCCGGTCGGTGGCAAAGGTGACGATGTGGCGTTTGCCGAGCGTGTGCTCGAGTGGCCAGGCGATGTATTCGGTCAGGCCTTCCGCTCTGAGGTCCACATAAAGCGAGCTCTGCTCCTGCTCTTCCGTCAGGTCCTCAAGGTTGGTCCGAACCTCGGTGCCCCCGTTGTTGATCACGTAGAGCGGGCTGTTGAGGTAGAGAGCGGTGTTCTGGGTGCCATAATCGTAGAGATCGATTTCGCCCTCGGCCAGTCCCTTGCGCCAGAGAATGCGGGCGCCCAGCCATTGCGGATGGTTGATGCGGAAGTGCAAGGTGGCGCGCGCGACGGGAACACCGGCTGCCTGCAGCCGTTCGCCCAACTCGACGAGGATGTTGTCGATGAAGCGCTCGTTGCGCGTTTCGATGATCAGCCAGTCGAGCACGCTTTGGCGTCGAGCCGGCCAGCTGCCATCCTCGGGTGAAGGCGAGGGGGCCTCAGATGGGGTCTGCATTGCTGTTCTCCATGACGCTCAAACGGGTGAAGCCGCGTAAGCCGAACGATGTATCGCAGCAAATGTGGAGCATCAGCAGCGCCTTGATAAGGGGCAACCGGAAAAGCTTTTGAGAAATCTGGGGCGGCATGCCGCCCGCTTCCGTCAGGCGATTGGGCGCGCCGGCGTGGCCGCAGGTCGGTTTCCGTCGATCAACGGCAATTGCAGGCGCACCCGCGTGCCGCGCCATGGACCGGCGAGAATGTCGATACGCCCGCCGTGGAGCCGAGCGATCTCCCGCGCGAGATTGAGCCCGAGGCCGGCGCCGGTGGAGCGCGGGCGCAAGCGATAGAAAGGCTCGAAGACGCGCTCGCGTTCCTCCACCGGAATGCCGGCACCTTCGTCATGGATTTCGAGCCCGCCGGCGGCATCGACCAGCACGGTGATCGTGCCGGCACCGCCGCCATGTTCGATGGCGTTGCGCAGGAGATTGGCCACGGCCTGCTCGATCTGCCGCGGGCGGGCGCGGACCAGGGCGGCCGGCGCTTCGCCTTCGAATGCCAGCTCGTAGCCGGCTTCGAACGCAAGCGGCGCGAAGTCGGCAGCCATGACCCTCCCGAGAGCGACGAGATCGACCGCTTCGAGCGGGCCGCCGGCATGTTCGAGGACCTGCCGGTCGAGAAGCTGCTGGGCGAGATGCGACAGGCGTTCGATATCGAGCCTCAGGCGCGTCGTTTCGGCGTCTTCCTGCAGAAGCTCAGCGCGGGTCCGCAGGATCGCGATCGGGGTGCGCAACTCGTGGGCCGCGTCGGTCAGGAAACGGTTGCGCTGGTCGTATCCTTCTCCAAGCCGCGCCAGGGCCCGGTTGAAAGCCCGCACCAGAGGGGCGATTTCGGTCGGCACTTCTTCGGTTTCGAGCTGCACAGCGCGGTTGTCGATGTCGATGCGCCCCGCCTGGTCGGCGGTCGAAACGAGGCTTGCGAGCGAGCGGCGCACGACAGCCGGTGTCGTCAGCAGGGTGGAGACCCCCATGACCAGGATGATCGGCAAAAGGAAGCAAAGGACGACGAGGACAAGTGTCGGCATGACCGCCATCCAGGCCGTCTTACCGTCGAGGTCGCGCGCCATATCGACATTGATGCTGATCTGCACGTCCAACGGTTCGTTGTCGCGGCGGGAAGAAACGGTCGCGGTGAGGATCTGGACCCGGCCGGCTTCGGTCTCCACATTGTGGAGGACCGCGTCCGGCAGCGTGCCGCCCTCTTCGAAAAGCAGTTTCGCTCCCTCCACCCGTTGCAGCAGGTCGTCGCCGGCTCCCTCATAGGGGGCAGGGACGTTTCCGTAGCGCACGACCTGGCCGGCGGCGTCGCGGACGATGTACCAGAGATTGGGATAGGACTGGCGAAGCTCCCGCAGGTCCTCCGTCTCGTGCACGGTCAGCAGGCCGTTCGCGTCGCGCCCGACGGCGCGGTCGAGCACATCCACAGCGGCTTCGTTGTCGACGAGGAGGCGTGGCTGGGCGATGAACACGCCCAGGAAGAGGAGCCCGATGAAGACGACCAACGTGGCTGCCTGCAGGAGGATCAGCCGACGGACGAGGACCCATTGCAGCGAGCGCGGACGAACCTTGATCATGTCGTCGCGCGCAGGAGATAGCCGAGGTTGCGGATCGCCCGGATTTCGACGCCGGCGCCGACATCGTCGAGCTTGCGGCGCAGGCGCGAAAGATGGGAGTCGAGCGCGTTGGATTCGATCTCGTCTTCCATGGCGTAGACCGATTCCTCAAGCGTCGCCCTGAGCACGGTTCGGCCGGGCCGCCGCATCAGCGCTTCGAGCGCAAGCCGTTCCCGGCGCAGGAGGTCGAGCGGCTTGTCGTCCACGGCAGCCTCCCGGTGGCGGAAGTCGTAGATGAGCCGCCCGACTTTCGTTTGCTCCGATTTGAGCGTGACCGGCCGGCGGGCTAGGGTCTGTACTCAATAGGGATTCCTGTTTTTACCGAATTGT